>JBAIYC010000450.1:0-7861 GCA_037916085.1 Nitrospirota bacterium
GCCGTAATGGGCGAACTTGAGGTTTCCCAGACGGACCAGGTCGGCGGCGACAGCCGGCCTGCTCATAAGGACAGAGAGAATGACGAGTGTCAGCACCGACCTTTGCATTGCTTGGCCCTTTCTCTTCCCGACTTCATTTCCCTTTCCCGCCTTGCCCTGCTCAGCCTGCCCCGGATCCTTCTTCAAGAAAGATACCGGACCGACCGGCATGACAGACGAGAGAGAGAAATGCTCCCCGCCGCATTACTGCATTCTCTTTTTCTAGGTCCAGCTTACCTGGATCATGCGCGTACCGGGCGAAGCTGCGTCCCGATGGCAAGAGGATAGAGGAAATACCCGTAAGCGTCAAGCTGGATGATCGGCTTTCTCCGAAGGAGGCAGCGTGGCCTATCTACCGCTTCACAGTGCAACCATACCGCAGTCTACGCTCCCGCCACACTCCCCTTCACCATCTCCCGCCCCGGCGCCCGCAGACCCGAAAGCTCTTCGCTGAGAGCCCACAGCCGCCGGCGTACCTTCATATCGAAGGCCTGCGCATGCGCTTGCGAAAGCTCCTTGCCGTTGAAGTATGCGGCGGTCACCCCTTCCAGATCCGGCGAGGCAACGAGGAATTCAAGGGCGTCCGCTCCCTGCTCGACCGTTGTGAGGGTGTGGCCGAAGTACCGCGCGTTGAGCCCCATATTGGTATTCATGAGCGACGCGGGGTGCAGGCTGTTGACCGTCACGCCACTTTCCCTGAGCGCTTCCGCAAGGTCGAAGGTGAACATGATCTGCGCCAGCTTGCTCCGGCGATAGGCCCGGAGGTCGTCATAGGCGCGCTGCATCATGACATCTTCGAAATCGATGGGCTCCTGGCCCCGCGAGGAGACATTGATGATCCTGGCCGGTGCCGATCGTTTGATCAGCGGCAAAAGCCGGTCCGTCAGCAGGAAGTGCGCGAGATAGTTCACCGCAAAGCGGAGCTCGTATCCGTCCGCGGAAAGCTCGCGCCGTGATTCCGGCGACCTCGGTCCCGCGGCCGCGTTGTTGACCAGGACATCGAGCCGCTTGTGGTCCCTGACGACCTGCCGGGCGAAGCCGTTGACCGCGGCAAGCGAGGAGAGATCGGCATTGTAGTACATGCCGCGCCCGTTGCCGGAAGCGGCCCGCAGTTCTTTGAGGACCGCTTTCCCCTTCTCGGGGTTCCGTCCGTGAAGCAGGACCGTCGCCCCCTGAGCGGCAAGGTCGAGCGCGACGCGCCTCCCCAGCCCGTCCGTCGACCCCGTTATGAGTATCGTTTGTTCACTGAGAGATCTCATGGTCGTTGCTCCTTGGCACGAAGTCGGGAGCTCCCGGCGGGGAAGTGATACCAGTGCAGGAACTCCCTCTCCTTTTATTATAGATCGCATTCTATCAGACGTCGCCCGGCTGCCCCTGCCGCTGACACCTTAGCCCCCGTCCTGGAGATATACTTAGAAGTAGATAGAGCGTTCGCAAGAGCGAATGCGAGGGGAGCGAACATGAGCACGCGAATTACACTATGCCGTGACATCCTGGAGCCCACGTATGATGACTGCATCGAGGACCACGAGGGAGCGGAGCCTCTGGTCGCACCGTGCAAGGTGGACAAGGTGGAAGGGAATACGTGCGGCCTCGCGGTCGCAGCTGAGACGGTTAGCGCTGAAGCCGAGAGTTCGGCGACACGTCAGGATGAGATGGTCATCAGGGACTGCTGTGACTGCTAGGATCGCGGCCTATGGTGGGAATGGCCCGGAGGCGCCTCCTTTTGGCGAGGCCCGAGCGAGGCAGGTCAAAAGTAAAGGCCCGGCTCTGGCCGGGCCTTTACATAGATTTATAGCTCTGTTCCTCCCCTAGTTACATTGCGCGGCAGAACTGCGGATCGCAGGTTGCCTGGCACGATTGCGCACAGCGATATGTACGATATGCATAGGGCCCGACCGAGTAACCCGCGATCGCTATAACTGCCGCCGAAAGCAGCGCCGGCATATACCCAGATGCAGCGATGTCCGGCAAAAACCCCCTCAGCCCGAACCAGGCGAGTGCCACCAAAACGACTCCTCGCATAAAATTGTCTACAATGTTTTCCTTCATGACGTCTTCTCCTTCGTGAATTCAGTTGTGAACGGACACTGTTCGCTGTCCGCAAATCTTTTGACTTAAGTATAGCACGGTTTTCTTAAAATTGCGACAAAAATCGTCTTGATTTGGAGGCTGACTCGCGACGGTTCCCTCCAACAGCATCGATCCCGCAAAGACGCCTGAACGTGCCGGCAGCAAAAACACCGGAAGGAATTCCGCCCCCCGCCCCGACCTGCTGTGGCCGATCCTATTGTCGCTTTTCCCTTTTTTGCACCTGCCGGTATCGGAAGCAATCCACAAGGTGGTCGTTCACCATCCCCGCCGCCTGCATGAAGGCATAGCAGATGGTCGAACCCACGAACTTGAATCCGCGCTTCTTCATGTCCTTGCTCATGGCGTCCGATTCCCTGGACGTTGCCGGGATATCCGCGAGCCGCCTGCACCGGTGCAGCACTGTCTTTCCGCCCGTGAACTGCCAGACATAGGAATCGAAGGAACCGAACTCCTTCTGGACCTCGAGGAGCAGCTTTGCGTTGACGATCGCCGATTCGATCTTGAGACGATTGCGGATGATGCCGGCATCTTTCATGAGGCGGGCCACGTCCTTCGGCGTGAACCGGGCCACGATCTTCGGATCGAATCCCCGGAAGGCCGTCCGGAAATTTTCCCGCTTCCTGAGCACGGTGGACCACGAGAGCCCCGCCTGTGCCCCGTCGAGAACGATGTACTCGTACAGTTTCCGGTCGTCATGAAGCGGCGTGCCCCATTCCGTGTCATGATAAGCGATCATGAGCGGGTCGTCCGAAGGCCAGGGGCAGCGCGTGCGACTCTTTCGCATGGAGCCGACTCCTCTCGCGGTGGTCGAATTGTTCTCTTTATAAGTATACAGTGCCTATTCGAGAACATCGGACGAGCAGGCGGCGGCTTCCGAGAACGCGTTTGCAGCAAGGCCGTGCGCTTCAAGAAACAAACGGGCCGGAAAGCTTTCGCTCTCCGGCCCTGTTTTTCCTGTCCGAGTAACTGCAGACTCAGGCCTGCCCCGGCTGCCTATGTTGTTAAATCGCAACACCTGTCCTTCTGGGTCCCGAACCGTGCCATGACCTGGGGAAAGAAAGAATGGAAATGGTCCTGGAGGAGGTCATAGTTCTGCTCCAGCTCTTGAGCGGCAGTGTCCAGGTTGTTCTCGCGCTGAAGTCTCCGCGAGATCCTTCTGAACGTCCGGTCGATCCCTTCAGCGGTCCTGTAGCTTCTGAGCCAGTCCTCGCGGACCATCTTCTCGATGACCATCGGCACCGGCTGCGGCAAACCAACGTCAGCATGCCGTCCCAGGTTCTCATAGACCCGTCCGACGAACTCATCGAGCGTCCTGGAGCAGTATTGGCCCCAGCTCTTCGCCAGAAAATGGTCGTAGAGGACATCGATGATCACGCCGGCATAGCGCCGCCTCGGGGGGCTCACGAGCCTCCGGCTCGCAGCGAAGACCTCGTGGGAGTCGGTGAAGTGATCAGCTCTTCGGTGATGGCGGATCCCCTCGACCACCTCGCGGGGGAATCGCCCCTCCACGTCGCCCTTCACGAAGTCTGCGATGAAGTTCCCCAGCATCGAGGAAGGAGTATCGTCACTACAGAGCATGTGGGCGAGGTAGTTCATAGCGCTAGGGTAGGCGCATGCTAGAACTACGCGGGAAGAATGTCAACTCCAAAGTCTGCCCTTCAAGCCTCCCCCTACGCTGCGGTTGACAGGCCCCAGAGGCGGCCTCATAATTGAACTTCAGGGAGGTAATGGCCGCATGACCGCAATCGAAAGAGAGGCAGCCCGCGTACTGGTCCTCATGCTGTTCGTTTTCCTGCTCCTTCTCTTCTTCGCCATGAGGTCTTCACGCGATACATACGAGACCATACGGAGGCAGATGGTGGAGCAGGACATCGGGGGCAGGGGCATCCGCGACCCTGCCGTGCTCCGCGCCATGGGGAGCGTGCCGAGGCACCTGTTCGTCGACCCGAACTATCGCGACCGGGCATACGGCGACCATCCGCTGCCCATCGGGGAAGGCCAGACCATCTCCCAGCCCTACATCGTGGCGTTCATGACCGAGCTCCTGGAGCTCAAGCCCACCGACCGGGTGTTAGAGATCGGGACCGGCTCGGGCTACCAGGCCGCGGTGCTGGCGATGATCGTGAACGAGGTCTATACCGTTGAGATCGTGAGACCCCTCGCGGCGAGGGCTGCAAAGCTCCTGACTGCGCTCGGGTACCGGAACGTAACGGTGAAAGTCGGCGACGGGTACCAGGGCTGGAAGGAGCACGCACCCTTCGACGCGATCATCATCACGGCAGCAGCAGAACGGATCCCTTCGCCGCTCATCGATCAACTCAGGGAAGGCGGCAGGCTGGTCGTGCCCGTCGGCGAGGCCCACTCCTTCCAGACGCTCATCCTCGCGACCAAGAGGGATGGCAGGCTCGATGTGAGAGAGAGCTTGCCGGTGTCGTTCGTGCCGATGAGGGGGGAGGGGGAGAAGAAATAAACAGTGGCGGTGCGTGGTGTAATGATACACGAAACGAAAGGGCCGGAGAGAATCAGCCCCGGCGTGCCTTGACCGGCAAAAAGGCACGACCTCATTGCCCGCGCGAAGGAAGAAAATCTATTCAGAAGTCTGCCCCCACAAATGCTACGACGGCTTGGAAGAAGAGCAGACAGGGAAACAGCGTCCTCTCTCTGTCCCTACGTTCCAGCGCCTTCGAGCTTCTTTAGGGCGTCCCCCGCGATCGCCTTGATCGATTTCCGGCAGACCGTTTCGTTCTCATAGTACCAGGTCTCACCCTCGTCGCCCAGGCACCCTCGCATCCTCCCTGCCGCCTCCCGGACCTTGAGCTCGCCTAGCGCCCAGAGGGCCTGGCCGCGAATGCAGATATTGACGGAGGAAAGGAACTGCATCAACTCCAGGATGAATTCCGAGCACCACCTCTGGTCCACCTGGCAGATGCGGCACATGCCCCAGAGATACCCCATGCAACTGCAGTCGTCGCGCCGGAAATTCCGGAGGAACTGGACGATCCTCGTGCGGCTTTCGGGCGGCATGTTCCGGGCGATCTCGCCGACTGCCTCGGCAGCGCCCCAGCAGCTCATGGTGTCGTCAAAGGAGTGGAAGATGCGCTCCCATCGCTGCTTCATCAGCTCCGGTGCGCAGCGCGCGATCTCGCCCAGCGCTTTGACGGCAACGAAACGGCGCTCCAGGTCGTCGTTGTATAGGAGAGCGATGATCTGCCGGATCTTCGCGGGATGTTCGATCGCTTCGAAAGCCAGGCGACCGGCATCGGGAGATTCCATCTAAGGTATCCTTTCACAGGAAACGGGATGGATCAAAACATCCTGACCTGCAGGCGGGCAGCGATGTTATAAAAAGTATAACAAAGATCCCATCGCGACCCGGGGGTCACCTGTGAAAAGGGCCAAGGCCGGAGAGCGGCTTCTCTCCGGCCTTCATTATTTCTCCCAATGCAGCGGCGGCTGGAATGTTCCTGAGGGAAGGATGTTCATTCTGCACAACGACACCGAGAAGGTTTTTTGAGGAACGAATCTTTATGCATCCACGTCGTGCTCGCCTGGCTTTTCGCAAAGGACCCTGACGATATCGCCTCTTGAAACAATGCCGATCAGCCTGTTTTCGTTGTCCACCACGGGGACCCTTGTGATTCCCTTCTTATCCAGAATCGTCGCAATCTTCTTTACCGTCGTTCCGGGGCCGACCGTGATGACATGTCCCGACATGACATCCTTCACGGTGCGTCCGGCCCTGTGGTGCGGCGTCGGTTTTGCGAGGATGTATTTCATCACCATATCATTGAACACATGCCCCCGGGGGATCCCTGCCATCGTCAGGAGGTCTGTCTGGGTGATGATCCCGGTGACATGGTTCTGGTCGTCAACGACGGGCACGCCGCTGATCTTGTGCGTCAGGAGCAGCCGTCCGGCCTCATGCAGGTCGACGTCCGCCTTCACCGAGATCACCTCGCGGGTCATGACCTCCGCGGCAAGCCATGAATGGGAGCATCGCTCCCTCGAGACCTTCACGGCGAGCTCGTACAGTTTCTTCAGGTCGCTTTCCGTGATATCCACGAATGTCGCAAACGAGGACAGGGCCTCCCGGAAGTCGTCTTCTGTCAGTTCAATGGTCTGTTCTTTCATACCGGTCCTTTGTCACGCCGGGGTCATCCCGGCCCGCGCCCATCCGGGCAGTCAGCAATGCGGAGGCTTCGGAAGACCCGCCAGCTTGCAGGCGCTCCGGTACCCTGCGGCGGGGAACAGCCTGTAGATGTCCTTCTTCGCAAATCCGGACTCAACGAGGATGTCGTGGCACAGGGGAGACTCGCCGTATCGTTCATAGTGGAGCCGTATCGCGGCAATGAGCTTCCAGTGCTCTCCTGACAGTTCTTCGATCCCTTCCAGCCGTGCCAGCCGCTCGGCAACCTGCACATCCCAGCTGTCCAGGTTCAGAAGATAGCCGTCCACATCCAAGTCCAGCCTTTTCTGCACGCTCGCTCCTGCTGTAACCATGGGTGCACCTCCTTGCCGGCAGGCGGCATGCCGCCCCTGCCGTTGTGTGAGATCTCATGCGGGAAACCAGCCGTTCCCCCGTCACCAGCCAAACCTGAGGTCTGACCGTGCGAACTCGTTGCCGTAGATATAGCCGTCGATGTCCTTTATCGTTACGGCGATCCCCGCCTTCCTGAAGAACCTGTCCCATCCGATCCTGTTGACCCACTCCCGCATTCGCTCATCCGGTTGCGCCGACTTCTTCCATGCGTCCAGGATCCGCACGACCGCCGTCACCGCCTCCTCCCATCTCGGAGGGGTGTTCGGCAGGTAGGGGATGACGATCCTTCCAAGGTCCGGGCCGCTCCCGGTGTTGGACGCCTTGCCCCCGACCGATATGGCAAACCCATCCAGTTTCGGGTCTCCCGTCAGGATCGCCTCGCACTTCATGGTGCAGGCCCCGCAGTGGATGCATCGTTCGGCGCTTATCGAAACGCTCTTTTCTCCCTTGACCCTGATCGCGCCCGTCGGGCAGCAGGCGAGGACCGTGGGCCGCTCGCAGATCTGGATCTGGTCATCGAGCACCTTGGGCACGTCCCGGTGGACGCCGATGATGCCGATGTCGGCCATGAGCGCCTCTTCGATGTTCGCGCAGCCGCCGATGTTGATCTTGAGCCAGGAGGGCAGCGCGTGGTCCTTGAACTCGCCGATCAGGGCGTCGCCCAGGGCCTTGGCGATCCCCGGCGAGTCGGTCGCGGGCAGATTGCAGTGGATCCAGCCGGGGCAGGCCATGATGTTGTGCAGCGAGTTCTTCGTCCCGCCCACGGGGAACCCCTTGGCCTCGACCGCGTCGATGAGCTCTTCGATCTTCGCCGGTTCCACATCCACGAACTCAAAGGAGTTCCTCAGCGTGATCCTGAAGAATCCTCCCGAATATTCGTCCGCCAGGTCGCAGAGCTCGAGCATCGAGCCGGTACTCACCCTCGACGGAGGCATTGCTGTCCTGACCGTGTAACAGGCCTCACCGGTCCGGGATATATGCTTGATGACGCCGGGTCTGGGTATCTCATGGGTATCCCACTTCCCGTAATGCCTGAGAATGACCGGCGGAAGATTCTCTTGAACCGGCGGTACTCCGATTCCTCCGATCTTATTCATGGTGACCTCCCACTTCCGCCGCATCCCAATGATAGAAGGTGTTCCTGCGGGGGCTTGAAAAATGCATGGTGGATACCTCGACGCCGCACAG
>JBAIYC010000451.1:0-3986 GCA_037916085.1 Nitrospirota bacterium
GATGCTTATCCGTGAGGCCCGCCTCGATTCTATTCGGAAGATCGGCGTCGAAGACCCGTTTCCACGCCGTGAAATCCTTCACTTTATGTCTGACAATCATATAGGTTAGCATTTGAAATCTCCTTTCGGTGCTCTTAGCTTAAATTATGCCCACCTTTGCCTCGGAGTCAATTCTACTTTGGTTGCAAACTGCAGCAACAATCTCCGACCTACGGCTGAGGCGAAGGGAATCGACGAACGGCGACGAGTGAGCCAGGCGGACTTCGACGTGATCCGACATTTGAAATGCGTAGTACGGAATTCGGAATAAAAAAACAGCCGAATGCCAACATAAGTCGACGGGAATCGCGAGAACCGTCAGGGGCGAACTGGATGCTCCTTGACATTCCATCATTTGCAGCTATCTTTAATCTAAAACTTCATCAGGAGGTCTGCTATGTTATGCACAGTCGCGCAACTGGAAAAGGACAAGCTCGCGGACATCCAGGCTTTGGAAAAGAAATTGGGAAAAACATTAATAGCATTTTCGTGCAAAAGTAATGTTGAAATTGCAAAGCTGAAGGATGATGAACTTTCTCAGATACAGCAGATCGAGCAGAAATTGAATGTTTCGCTGGTTGCCGTAAAGTAGCTACGTACGTAGTCCGCCGGCTCACAGACCGACTAATGCACTTGACCGCCATATTGAGTTCGCACTCGATTATCAATTCCGCCGGTGTTTGTCAGAAGCTAGTGCTTTGCCAAGGAATATGAAAAAGAGGGTTAAACAAAACCCCCTTCGTCCCGTGGAAACGAAGGGGGTTTTCATCTCAGCGGACGTCAGGCTCGACGGGTCGAGGGGCTTTTCCGTATCATGAGGATTGCCGCAATGAACACCATGATGATCAACAGCGCGGCTAAACGGTATTCGAGTGCAAAAACCAGGGGCGTCAGGACGGCCCGCACAGCGAACCTCAGTCCTTCATGCTCCCGGATAAAATCCGCAATCGGCGGCGAAAACCGGTAATAGACGCTGACGAAGGCACGTCCGGGGCCATTGGTAAGCAGACACGCATCCCGAAAATCCCGAAGCACTTTAACATGCGGATCAAGATAAGAACCGTATGCCGCGGTGGCAATGAAGCATCCGCCGCTCCCGCCGCCTCCCGAATTGCTGCCGGACCCGCCCCCTGTCCCCCCGCTTCCCGCGATTGCACCCGCACCGGTCAGGGTCACTGCAATCGCAAGCCTGTCCGGATCGTTCGACGTGATGTTCAGGATCGCCGACCTCGTCCCCGCGGCAGCGGGAGAGAACATCAGGAAGATGCTGCAGTTGCTGCCGCCGTTCATGCTGGAGATGCAGTAATTCGAGTTGATCGAAAACTCCGAGGCGTTGCTCCCGCTTATGTTGAAATTGGAGAGCTGCAGGGTGTCGTTGCCGTTGTTTGTGATCGTGAGCGTTCGGGCGCCGGGCACCAGTCCGACATAGGCTGTTCCGAAATCCAGGGACGATGCGCTCAAGCCCGCAATAGGCTGCTGGCCGATGCCGCTCAGGAGAATATTCATCGCGGGATGGTTTGGATCGTTCGTACTGAGTCCGATGGTCGCCGCCCGGGCAAACGCGCCGGTGGGGGCGAACGTCGCGGTGAAGGCACAGGCATTGTCAGGGTCGACGGATGCTGAAGGTCCGCAGGTGCCGGTAATATTGAAGTCACCGGTGTTCGTTCCCGTTTTTGCACTGGTCACGTTCAGAACGCCGGTCCAGACATTCATGACCGTTACGGTCTGGGCCGAGGAAACATTGCCGCGCTTGACCGTCCCGAAGTTCAGCGAGGCGGAGCTGAGCGCGATCTCGGCTTCGGGCGCCGGGGCGCTGATCGCGGGAAGCGTCGGCGTCTGCAGGATCGAGGCCGGCTCTCCGTAGTTGCCGCTCACCAGGACGAAGGTGTTGTTGCCGTAGGCCGCGCCCGTGAACGAGTTGACCGCCCCCGAGATCCGGGATGTCCAGGTCCTGCCGTCATTGGAAGACAGCAGCATGCCGTGACCGAAGGTCAGATAGGTGTTGTCGCCAAAGGCGACGCCGTAAAATGCGTCCAGTATGCCGGCGGTCCGATGGGTCCAGTATTCGGAACCGCTCGAGGTGAAGAGTGTTCCCATATCGCCTGCTGCTACGGTGACCCCGTTCCCGAAGGCAACGTTGTAGAGGTCGTAAATCGTGTTTACGGTCTTGGCGCTCCAGGCGCTGCCGTCCGCTGAGGTGGAGAGGCCGGTTCCCCCCACGCCGACGAACACCCCGCTGCCGAAGGCCACGTCGGCAAACGTCGATGCCGAAGCGATATTCCAGGCCGATCCGTCCGTCGATCTGCCGACGACTCCTGATCCGGTTGCCGTGAACCCGCCGTTGCCGTACGCCACGCTGCCGAAGCCTCCGGCAACGGTCCCGCTGATCCGGGGAGTCCAGGTGATGCCGTCGGTGGAGGTGAACGGCGGGACCGGCGTGGGGCCGGAAGGGCCGAGTCCCAGGGTGCCCACGGCAACGTACGTGCCGCCGCCGTAAGCGATTCCGGTGAAGGTGACCGTCGTTCCGGTCAGGCGCGAGGTCCAGTTCACGCCGTTGGCAGAGGTGAGGATGGTCCCGTTTTCACCCACGGCAACGAACGCGTTATTGCCGTAGACCACACCAAGCAGGGGATTGTGCGAGTCCGCGACCCACGATGTCCAGGTGATGCCGTCGGGAGACGTCACGACACCGCCGTAGGAGCCGATTGCCACGAACTCGTTATTGATGAACCGGACGGCCTTGGGGTTCACCTGGCAGCCGAAGGACCGGGTGGTCCACGCTGCGCCGTCCGGCGAGGTGAGAAGCGCGTTGTCCGCTCCCACGGCGACGAAGACACCGTTCCCGAAGGCCACGCCGATGAGGTCAGTGGTCGTGTTCGACGTCGCCAGGGCCCACGTCGTGCCTTCATTGTTGCCTTGCCCCGGGGCGGTATTCACGGACCGGTAGATCGTCCCGCCCGTGCCCACCGCAACGAAGGCGCCGTTCCCGTAGGCGACTCCGTTAAACTGCTCCGGCGTAATGTAGAGCCGCTGGACCACGCCTCCCGCGCCGTAGGTCCAGATCTTGCCGTCATATCCCGCATAAAAAGCCCCTGCAGCCGCGTACATGTTGCTGTTCGGGCTGTAGGCCACTCCATTCAGCTGATAATCGATCGTGGAGTTGTTCGCAACAACGGTCCAGGTCGCGCCGTCCGTCGATTTTGCGATGCCGTAGCCGACCGCAACCAAGGCGGGGACTCCGCTCACGACATCGGAGCCGGTTGTCATGCTGTAGAGGCTGAATGCCTCGGTCTGGCCCGCGCTCCAGGTTGTGCCGTCTATCGAATTCCAGGTCTCGCCGTTCCAGTTGACGCCGATGAACTTACCATTGAAGAACGCGACACTGTTGAACCCGTACTGAGGGCTTGCAAATGTCGTTTCCGTCCACTCATGCTTGTCCGGGGAAGTCAGAACCGCGTTCGTCGAGGTGGTGTACGGGATGTTTGTGAAACCGAAGGCTGCATACACGCCGTTGCCGTAGGCGATGTCCGACGTCGATACCATGAACATCCTTGGCTTCCAGATGGACAAGGGATCAGTAGGAGAGGGCGAGGACAGTAATGCCCCCTTGTCTGCTGTCAGGCCGGCAGCGCCAGCTGACAGTTTGGAATCCTCCGAACAGCTGAAAAGGAAAAGAGCAATGACTACCGACAGAAACAGGAAAATGAAAGCTCGCTTTGGCATTCGGGTGCCTCCTCTGGGGGGTTGTTGTTTCTTATCCATATTTTCCTTCACATCCACCATCGCGCACGTTCAAGGACGTATTGCCAAAACCGGTCGCCAAACTTCAGAGCAAGCCAGCCGCACACAAGCGCAAGAATCACGGTAAGCGAAATAAGGAATCCGGCCGCATCATAGCTATATATGATCCTTACAAACTCGATGAAACCGATGATGAGTCCGAAAAG
>JBAIYC010000452.1:0-16868 GCA_037916085.1 Nitrospirota bacterium
CCAAGGTAGACCCCTCCAACGGATTCCGCCACGCCGATCAGGACGCCGCCCAGCGTTGCTCCGAAGATGCTGCCCATGCCGCCCAGCACGGTGATGACGAAGGCCTTCAGCGTGAAGACGCTCCCCACCTGCGGGAAGATGTAATAGGTGGGGGCGATCAGGGCGCCTGCGGTCGCCGCCAGCGCGGTTCCCAGGCCGAAGGCGATGATGGACATGCGCCTGACGTTGATGCCCATGAGCTGAGCGGCTTCGCGGTCCTGGGCCGTTGCCCGGATGGCCTGTCCCTGGTCGGTCCGGTACAGGTACCAGTACAGGGCCGCGGTAATGGCTAAGGTGACGATGAACGAATAGACCAGCGGCTCGGAGACCGAGATCCCCATGACCGAGACGCTGCCGGAGGAATAGGACGTGGTCAGGATCTTGTAGTCCGACGTGAAGGCCAGCATGACCGAATTGCTCATGACGAGGCCCATGCCGATGGTCAGCAGGATCTGGTTCTGGGGCAGGGCGTTGAGTGCCCGGTTGATGAACGCCTTCTGGAGGAACGCGCCGTAGAGGAACATGAGCGGAATAGTGATCAGGATCGAAACGAACGGATCGATGTGCAAGAGCGTGAACAGGAAGTAGGTTACGTACATGCCGAGCATCAGCAGGTCGCCGTGGGCGAAGTTGATCACCCGCATGACGCCGAAGATGATGGTTAGCCCGATGCCGATCAGCGCGTACACGCCGCCGACCAGGATGCCGCTGATGAGCGATTGCAGGAATACCGCCATGCAGGTCCTTTTTATCCGAGAGGCGAACGGGATCTCACCCGGAAAGAGATAAAAAAAGAGAAGCAGGTCAAGAGGCCCGCTCCTCCCGGAGCGCTATTTCTTCCAGCCCGGGAAGGGCCAGATGGGTTTCTTGACGGCCTCCCGGAGCGGCCACACGGTCTCATGCTCTCCGTTCTGGACCTGCTCTACGAGCATCACGGCCTTGCGCTGGTTCTGGTAACCTTCGTAGTCCTGGAAACGGACCTCGCCGAGGATTCCGTTCCACTTGCCGGTGTGCAGCTCCTCGCGGGTCTTCTCCCGGTCACCGCCCGCCTTGGCCGCTGCCTGACCCATGATCATCATGGACTCATAGGCGCACGCCGCATGGTACGTGGGCGGCTTACCGAACTGCTTCAGGTACCGGTTATACCATTCCCTGGACCCGGCCCACGGCGCATCCTCGGTCCATTGCGTCGAGGAGAAGACGGCGTTGCTGATCTCCTTTTCCTGCGCGAATTGGGCCACCGAGAATCCGGCGCCCGCACCGAGGAATGCCATGGGAGAAAGGCCGATCTCACGCGACTGCCGCATGAGCAGGATGGCGTCCGCCGCGTAGGAGACCATGAACACAAGGTCCGGGTTCGCAGCCTTCACCTTGGCAAGGGTGGAACGGTAGTCGGGAGAACCCTTGGAGTAGGCCTCCTCGAAGACGACCTTGATGCCTTTCTTCTCGGCAATGGTCCTGGCGCTCTTGGCAGCAGAGACGCCGAAGTCGGTGTTCTCGTTCAGGATGGCGATGGTCTTCGGCTTGCCGAGCGTTGTCGCCATGTCAAGCAGCACGCCCGCGTAGTCTCCTGTTGTGCCGGACACGCGGTAGGTCCACTTGAAGCCCTGCCGGGTGATCTCTTCCTTCGAGGCCGCCGGGACGATGAGCGGGACCTTGTAGCGCTCGGACAGCTTGGCGTCGGCATTGGCCGTTGCCGATGTGTAGGGCCCGACGATACCGGCGACATTGTCCCGCGTGGCGAGCTTCTCGAACGCCGCCAGGGACTTGTCTGGCTTGCCGGAATCATCCTCCTTGACAAGGTCGATGTCGATGCCTCTTTTCTTCAGGTCCTCCACGGCAAGGATGACGCCGTTCGTCAGGTTCTCGCCGATGGGGGCCTCGGGGCCGGTGATGGAGTTGATGAAGCCGAGCTTCACCGTTGCGGCCCGGGAGGTGCCGGGTAGAGAGAGTACCACCGCCAGCACTGCAAATAGAAATCGCTTCATACTGACCTCCTTGAGAGGTATTTACTGAGTCATCGATACTCCTACTTATTCTTTAACACAGGTCCCGTGGAAGTTCAATCTGTGGCGCCGGCTCACTTCGCCTGAGCCTTCAGGAACTCGCGGTTCAGCTTCGCGATGAACTGAACCTTGATCCCCTTGGGGCAGGCCGCCTGGCACTCGTAGTGGTTGCTGCAGTTGCCGAAGCCCTGCCGGAGCATCTCCTCGGTCATCATGCAGACCCTGCGGGCCGCCTCGGGCCTTCCCTGGGGCAGGAGGGCCAGGTGCGAGACCTTGGCGGCGGCGAAGAGCATGGCCGACCCGTTGGGACAGGCCGCGACGCAGGCGCCGCAGCCGATGCACTCGGCGGCATCCATGGCCCGGTCAGCGTCGTGCTTCGGGACGAGGATGGCATTCCCGTCGGGAACGCCGCCGGTGTGCACGGAGACGTATCCCCCCGCCTGGATAATCCTGTCGAGGCTGCTGCGGTCCACGATGAGGTCCTTGACCACCGGGAACGCCTTCGCCCGCCACGGTTCGATGTAGATGGTGTCGCCGTCCTTGAAGTTTCGCATATGGAGCTGGCAGACCGTGGTCCGCTCTCTGGGCCCGTGGACGAACCCGTTCACGACCTGACCGCAGGTGCCGCAGATGCCTTCGCGGCAGTCGCTGTCGAAGGCGATGGGTTCCTCTCCCGCCTTGATGAGTTCCTGGTTCACGACGTCGAGCATCTCCAGAAAGGACATGTCCGTGGTGATGTCCTTCGCCTCGTACCGGACAAGCCTGCCGGTGTCATCGCTGTTCTTCTGGCGCCAGACGTAGAGGGTCAAGTTCATGACTAGCTCTTTCGGGCTTGCAGGTTGACGAGCCGGCGAGCCTGCAGGCATTATTTATAACTGCGCACCGACGGCTTCACGCTCTCGAACGAGAGCGGCTCCTTGTGGAGCACCGGCTCTTTCCCGTCGCCGGCATGCTCCCATGCAGCCACGTAGGCGAAATGCTCATCATCGCGTATCGCTTCATGGTCCGGCGTCTGGTGTTCAACGCGGAAATGGGTCCCGCAGGACTCCTTCCGGTCGAGGGCGTCTCGTGCCAGGAGCTCGCCGAACTCGAGGAAGTCCGCCACGCGGCCGGCCCGCTCCAGTTCCTGGTTCAGGTCGGAGCCCGAGCCGGGAACGGTAACGTTCTCCCAGAATTCCGCCCGCAGTGCTTGGATGCGGCCGAGCGCTGTCTTGAGGCTTCCTTCGCTCCGGGTCATGCCGACATGGTCCCACATGGTCCTGCCGAGCTCGCGGTGGAACTCCGTGACCGTCTTCTTCCCCCGGACGGACAGGAGCTGTTTCGTTGCCGCAGCCGCTTTTTCCCGGGAGGCACGGAACTCGGCATGTTCAACGGTGACCCTGCCGGGCGCCGACCGCGCGAGATGGTCGGCGATGGTGTAGGGGATGATGAAATAGCCGTCGGCAAGCCCCTGCATGAGGGCGCTTGCCCCCAGACGGTTCGCGCCGTGGTCCGAGAAGTTCGCCTCGCCGAGCACAAAGAGCCCGGGGATGGTGCTCATGAGGTTGTAGTCCACCCAGAGGCCGCCCATGGTGTAGTGCGGCGCGGGATAGATGCGCATGGGCCGGCGGTAAGCGTTCTCGTCGCTGATGCGCTCGTACATCTCAAAGAGATTGCCATAGCGCTCGCGGATCTTCTCCTCTCCGAGCCGCTTGATGGCGTCGCCGAAGTCGAGATAGACGCCCCTCCCGCCGGGTCCCACTCCGCGGCCTTCGTCGCAGACCTCCTTGGCCGCGCGCGAAGCGATGTCCCGCGGCGAGAGGTTGCCGAAGGACGGGTACTTCCGCTCCAGATAATAATCGCGGTCGGCCTCGGGGATGTCCTGCAGAGCCCGCTTGTCCCCCGGGTCCCTCGGCACCCAGACGCGGCCGTCGTTCCTGAGCGATTCGGACATGAGGGTGAGCTTGGACTGGTGCTCGCCGGTCACGGGGATGCAGGTCGGGTGAATCTGGGTGTAGCAGGGGTTCGCGAAGAAGGCCCCTTTCTTGGAGGCCCGGTAGGTCGCGGTGACGTTGGAGCTCGCCGCGTTCGTGGACAGGAAGAACACGTTGGAATAGCCGCCTGTTGCCAGGCAGACCGCGTCGCCTGCAAAGGACTCGATCGTCCCGGTCACGAGATCTCGCACGGTGATGCCACGAGCTACGCCGTCCACGACCACGAGGTCGAGCATCTCGGAGCGCGGGTGGATATGCACGGTACCGGCCCGCACCTGACGCATGAGGCTGCCGTACGCGCCGAGGAGGAGCTGCTGGCCGGTCTGGCCGCGGGCGTAGAACGTGCGCGAAACGAGCGCCCCCCCGAAGGAGCGATTGTCGAGGTAGCCGGCGTAGTCACGGGCAAAGGGAACGCCCTGGGCAACGGCCTGGTCGATGATGCTCGCACTCACCTGCGCGAGGCGGTAGACGTTCGACTCCCGGGAGCGGAAATCGCCGCCCTTGATCGTGTCGTAGAAGAGGCGATAGACGCTGTCGCCGTCGTTGGGGTAGTTCTTCGCGGCGTTGATGCCGCCCTGCGCGGCGATGCTATGGCCGCGCCGAGGCGAGTCCTGGATGCAGAAGGAATCGACCGCGTAGCCCTGTTCGCCGAGCGTTGCGGCGGCGGAAGCCCCGGCGAGTCCCGTGCCGACCACGATGATGCGGTACTTCCGCTTGTTCGCCGGCGCAACGAGCCGAAGCTCGTGCTTGCGCCTGTCCCATTTCTCGGAAAGCGCGCCGGAGGGTATCTTGCCGTCGAGGGTCATTTGTTTGAGCTCCGATGTCCAAGCATCAAATCACAAATAAATCGCAAACGGACAAGCACGAATTTCGAAACGTTTGGGAATTGGCCCCTGGGATTTGGTGCTTATTTGAAATTTGATATTTGTCATTTGGGATTCTATATTCTTATCGTAGCAGTAATCCCGTGACGATCGCCGCCGGGATCGCCGCGTAGGCCAGGAACAGCAGGACCGCCGCGAGCGAGCCGCTCTTCCGCAGGTACGGGAAGCTCCGGTCCCCGGCGAGGCCGAAGGTCTGGAAGGAGCTCTGGATGCCGTGGGAAAGATGGAGCCAGAGCGCCGCGACGCCGACAAGATAGCCCCCTGCAATCCCTAAATGCTGGAAGCCCCGCGCCACCATGAGGAACACGTCCGGCCTGCCGTCTGCGTCGTAATGCCGGAAGGCTGCTGCTGCGGGATAGATCACTTGAAAGGTGAAGTGGAGCAGATGATAGACAAGGAACGTGCCGATGAGCGCTCCGGTCCAAACCATGTTCCTTCCGGCAAAGGATGATTCGGCAAACTGCCTGCCGTAGTAGTCAATGGACCGCGCCTTGTTGTTCTCGAGCTTGAGCTGGACCGCATAGAACATATGGAGAATGACCGTCGGGATCAGGACGATCCTTACAGTCCAGAGAAGGAAGGGAAGGGCGTGGAGACCGGCAGCGTAGGCGTTCAGCTTGCCGAAATAGATCGTCGAATTGCCGGCAACGTGCAGGATGATGAAGACGACCATCATCTGGCCGGTCGCGGCCATGACCAGTTTTCTGCCGACAGAGGATGTGGGAAACATGGGGAGATCCTCATCCACCACAATGGACACCCGGGCCGGAGAAGATACACACAGCCCTTCGTGTCCTGATGCGTTCGTGGTCAACCCTGTTCTTTCCTGTGTCAGGACCGAGCCTTCAGCCAGTTCCTTCGGATCACGCGGGTCGGCCCCGGGAGCCCGTGAGCTCGACGAGAAGAGGATACGTTGGCGCTGAAACGATTATACCTGCTCTTCAGGTTTTTTTCATCTTCTTTGTCGTGTCAGAGGGCGTACAGACAAGTATTTTCTCAAGACCGAGAGAAATATGCTAGAATGGGACCATCTGACAACCGCGCGGCACACACCTACGGCACAGAGGAACTTCCTTAATCATACTTATGATGAAACAGCTCTCGACCCTTATCCTCGCAGGTCTCCTGCTTGTGTTTGCCGCCGGCACGGCATCTGCGGCATCTTCCGCCGCTGCCGAGGTGCGGTCGATAACGGTTGCTCCCGGCTCTCCTGTTCAGGGCCAAGTGCCCTCCATAACGGTCTTGATCGCGCGGACCAAGGAGCCGGCGCCCGTGGAACCGGCTGCGTTCAACATTATTACCGTCATTACGTTGCCCAATAACATGATCAAATCGTCGATGCGGCGGGGCGAGCGGTTCGAGCGCGGTCAGTCGAGGGAATTTGCCGTCCCCCGGTTCTTCGAAACCAAGCTCACGGGAACATATAAGGTCGAGTTCCATGTATATAGCGCCGATATGCGCAGGCGTCTGGCTACGGCTGCGAAGACCTTTACTGTCGGGCCGGGTGCTCCGGCGATGGTCGCGCCGCCCGCGACGCAGGCCGCCGTGAAGAAGGAAGAACCGAAGCGGCCGGAGGCCGGACGCCCCGTCTTTGGTCTTGGCATCTACGGCAATGCGTTGAACCCCGCTGGCGGCGGGACGGCGATCCTCTGGCCCTTCGAGCACGTGGGGATCCAGGGTATCTACACGGTTGGGATGTTCACAACCAAGGAAGCGCGTTTGCTCGTGAAGATCGGCGAGGTCGCGGGAACACATCCCTACTTCGGCGTGGGGTATCTGAACGTATCGAAAGAAGACACCATCATCGGGGTATCGACCACGTTCAAGGACAGCGGCATCTCGGGGGTCATCGGAACCGAGATCCCTCTCGGACGTCGCTGGTTCGGCTATGTCGAAGTGAGCGGGACCTCGATCGATCTGAAGCAGACCGTGACCAGCGGTTCGCAGACCGTGAACGCATCGGTTTCGTACGCGCCGGTCACCATCGGCGCTGGTATCGTCTACTATCTCTTCTGATGTCCGCCGCTGTCCAGGACGTTCTTCCCTACGGTCCTCGGCGCAGCGTTCTATTCTTCTCCCGTCAAATCCTTCGGATCAAGCAGACGGTCCAGTTCTTCCCGCGAGAGGTCTGTCATCTCGCTGGCGACGTCCTTGAGCGACCGTCCCTCGGCGTAGGCCTTCTTGGCGATGGCGGCGGCCCTGTCATATCCGATGACCGGGTTCAGCGCCGTCACAAGGATGGGGTTCTTGTCCAGGAGCACGGCGGTGCGCTCCCGGTTCACGGTGAAGCCGGCAACGGCCTTGTCTGCCAGGAGACGAGCTGCGTTCGCGAGCAGCGTGATCGACTGCAGCAGGTTGTGGGCGATCACGGGGAGCATCACGTTCAGCTCGAAGTTGCCGTGGCTGTTGGCGAGCGCGATGGCAGCGTCGCTGCCGGTGACCTGTGCCGAGACCATCATCATCATCTCGCACATGACCGGGTTGACCTTGCCGGGCATGATGCTGGACCCCGGCTGGAGGGACGGGAGCGCGATTTCGCCCAGCCCGGCGATGGGGCCCGAGTTCATCCAGCGAAGGTCGTTCGCCATCTTGATGAACGAAGAGGCCGCGGTCTTGAGCTGGCCCGAGAGTTCCACCGCCGTGTCCATGGTCGCCTGGGCGGCGAAATGGTTGTCCGTTTCGACAAAGGGAAGGCCGGTCCGTCCCGCGAGCCGCGAGGCGAAGATACCGCCGAACTCCTTTGGTGCGTTCACGCCGGTGCCGACGGCGGTCCCGCCGATGGCAAGCTTCGCGAGCCTCGGCAAAGTCGACTCGATGCGTTCGATCGCCTGGCGCACCTGGTACGCCCAGCCCGAGAGCTCCTGGCCGAGCGTCACCGGCATGGCGTCCATGAGATGGGTCCTGCCGGTCTTGACGACATCCGCGAGCTCCCGCTGGCGCCGTTCGAGCGTCTCTGCGAGATGCCGGAGGCCGGGGAGCAGATTCTCGTGTACTTCGAGATAGGCAGCCGCATGGATTGCAGCCGGTATCACATCGTTCGAAGACTGGCCCATGTTCACCTGGTTGTTCGGGTGGACGGGAACGCCGAGGGAGTTCGAGGCCAGCGTCGCGATCACTTCGTTGGCATTCATGTTCGTCGAGGTGCCGGAGCCTGTCTGGAAGATGTCTAGGGGGAAGTGTTCATCCCATTTCCCCTCGGCCACCTCGAGGCTGGCCAGGTGGATCTCGTTCGCGACCTTGGCGTCGAGGAGCCCGAGACCGGCGTTCACCTCGGCGGCGGTGGCCTTGATGAGGCCGAGCGCCCGGATGAAGGAACGGGAAAAACGGATGCCGGAGACCGGGAAGTTCTCCACGGCCCGCTGGGTCTGTGCGCCGTAGAGCGCGTCCTTGGGGACCTTCACTTCGCCGAGGGAGTCTTTTTCAATCCTGTATTGCGTCATAGAACCTCACAACAGCAAGATCAAAACCTTTGACACGGGGAAATACGGATGAAGGCTATGATAGGGGCTGACAAATCGCAACGAAACACAGGAGCGAGTTTTGACACTGATGGCCGCTGCGTAACGCTATGATACTGACGAATGAAAGATCGAAGCCGTTCTTTCACGAGAGTCCTTTCAGTGTCCTCAGTGTCTGAATTGTCCGTTACTGTTAAGGATTCTTTTCGATTATCTTTCCGCCAGGCCCGTCTTTCTCGCCGCCTCCCCGACGGAGTGTGCAACGGCATGGACCACGCGTTTGTCGAAGGGGCTCGGGATGATGTAGTCCTCGTGCAGTTCCTCGGTCTTCACCATGTGGGCGATGGCTTCGGCCGCCGCCAGCTTCACCTCCTCGTTGACGCCTTTTGCATGCACGTCCAGGAGGCCGCGGAAAATTCCGGGATAGGCCAGCATATTGTTTATCTGGTTCGGGAAGTCGGACCTGCCCGTGGCCAGGACCCGGGCGAGCGGCAGGGCTTCTTCCGGCGCGATCTCCGGGTCCGGGTTGGCAAGGGCAAAGACCACGGGGTTCTTCGCCATGCGCCGGACATCGTCCGCTGTGATCACGTTCGGCGCCGAGACGCCGATGAACACGTCAGCTCCCTTCATGGCGTCGGAGATGGTGCCCTTGATCTTCCGGGGATTCGTGATCTTTGCGAGCGCGGCAAGGTGGGGATGCATGCCCCTGCGTCTGCCCGGGTAGATCGTGCCTTTGCTGTCGCTGACCGTGACGTCCTTGATGCCGTAGGAAAGAAGGATCTTCGCGATCGCGGTGCCGGCCGCGCCAGCGCCGACCATGGCCACCCGGAATTTCCGGACGTCCTTCTTGAAGAGCCTGCCGACGTTGATCAGGGCCGAAAGCGCCACGACGGCGGTGCCGTGCTGGTCGTCATGGATCACCGGCATGGCAAGCGCCTTCCTGAGCCGCATCTCGATATCGAAGCACCGGGGCGCCGAGATGTCCTCGAGGTTGATCCCGCCGAAAGGAGTGGCGATGTTCTTCACGGTCTCGACGACCTCATCGGGGTCCTTGGTACGGAGCGCGATGGGAAAGGCGTCGATATCGGCGAACTCCTTGAAGATCATCGCCTTGCCCTCCATCACCGGCATTGCCGCGTCCGGCCCGATGTCGCCGAGGCCGAGGACCGCCGTGCCGTCGGTGATGATGGCCACGGTGTTCCTCTTGATCGTGTACCGGTACACGTGCTCGGGATGGTCGTGGATGTCCATGCAGACCCGGGCAACGCCGGGGGTGTAGACCTGAGACAGGTCGTTCCTGTCTCGGATCGGCATCTTGCTGCGGACCTCGATCTTGCCGCCCTCGTGGGCCGTGAAGGTGCGGTCCATGGTCCGGACGACCTTGACCCCGCCGACGTTCCTGATGGCCTGCACGATCTGCTTTTCGTGGTTCGCGTCGCGGGCGTCCACGGTCACGTCCCGGACGATCTTTCCGCGCTCGACCCGCACGATGTCCACGGCGCCCAGATTTCCGCCCGCCATGCCGATGGCCATGGCGATCTGGGCGAACTTCCCGATCACGTTGTCGATCTCAAGCCGGATCTGGATGCTGTAGCAGGGGCTGGTTGAGCAGACAGTGGGTACGGGCATGATGCCGCTCCTTGGGCGAACAGGGCACTCGTGGACGAGCACAGATCGCTTCGTTCGGGTGATAAAAATACGGTAACAGGGAACCATTTCTTTGTCAAGGAGCATCATGATCGGGCGGCGATGATCCTCAAACGATGCGAAGCTGCCCCGTCTTGATTTTCCGCTACAATTATAGTAGCTTCGATCGAGGAGAGGACATGCAGGAATTCCACGAACGGCTTCACCGGGACGAACAGGACCTCCGCAGCGTCGGCATGACGGAGCTACAGGCGATCTACGGCGAGCTCGGTCTTGCCAAAGA
Source organism: Nitrospirota bacterium (assembly GCA_037916085.1). Classification (GTDB taxonomy): domain Bacteria; phylum Nitrospirota; class UBA9217; order UBA9217; family UBA9217; genus JAKAHZ01. The sequence goes on from JBAIYC010000452.1 coordinate 10,291, forward strand.
GGAGCTGGACATCCTTTCCGTGCCGCGACGGTCTATGACGGTGAGCTTTCCCGTGAAGCTCACCTCCGGGAAGACGCAGATGTTCTCGGGCTTCCGGGTGCAGTACAACGACGCGCGCGGCCCCGCCAAGGGTGGCATCCGATTCCATCCCGAGATGGACGAACCCCATGCGCGGGAGCTCGCCTTCCTGATGGCGCTCAAGTGCGCCGTCGTGAACATCCCCTTCGGCGGTGCGAAGGGCGGCGTGGCTGTCGACCCGCTGCGGCTGTCCCGCCGGGACCTTGAGCTCGTCACGCGGGGCTACATCCGGGCCATTGCCGACTCCATCGGCCCCTTCAAGGACATCCCGGCGCCGGACGTGTACACCGATGAACAGATCATGGCGTGGATCCTCGACGAATATGAGCGCATCACACGGGAGCACGTCCCCGCGGTGGTGACGGGCAAGCCGCCCGCGCTGGGCGGTGTCCAGGCCCGGCGCTATTCCACGGCCCTCGGCGGCATCCACGTGCTCGAGAAGGCAATGGCCGGCCGCAGCATGGCACCCCGGGGCGCCCGCGTGGCGGTCCAGGGATTCGGCAACGTGGGAGAGAACACGGCACGGCTCCTGCACGAGCGTGGCTACCGGATCGTCGCCGTGAGCGACGTCAAGGGAGGAGTGCTCGATCCCTCGGGCATCGACATCAACGGCCTCCGGCGGTACAAACAGGAGACCGGGACCGTGGCCGGGTTCCCGGGAGCAGCCGCCATCACGAACGAAGAGCTCTTGGTCGCTGACTGCGACGTGCTCGTTCCGGCCGCGCTCTCGAACCAGCTTGCCGGACACAATGCAAGCAATGTGAAGGCCCGACTGGTGCTGGAGATGGCGAATGCCCCGACAACGGCCGAAGCGGACGATATCTTCTTCTCCCGCGGCATCCCGGTGATCCCCGATATCCTGGCGAACGCCGGCGGCGTCGTGGTGAGCTATTTCGAATGGAGCCAGAACCTGAGCAACGATGTCTGGCCGGAGGCCAAGGTGCTGGATCGGCTCCGGGAGGTCATGACCACAGCGTATCGGGACGTTGAGAGCATGTGCCGGGAGACGAAGTGCCGGATGCGCACCGCAGCCTATCGCCTGGGGCTTACGCGTATTCTTGACGCCGAGCGGCTCCGCGGAAATCTCTGAGCTATTACAGAATCCGCAGCATTCGTGTTGCATGGCCGAAGGAAGTCGCGGAGGATGGCCAGGGAAGAAGCGTGCGGTTCTTCTCGGTGTCTCTTTCGTCTCTCTGCGGGGTCATAGATCCCCGTCCCCGTTCCCGAAAGTTCTTGACAGGGGAGGGCTTTCTTGGGTAATGTGCACGTGTTTCAGCGGGGGCGGCGCGGCCTTCCGCATGGGACCCAGGCGGTCGAACTGACCTGAGCGAGCAGTTGGCTGAAGGAGGACATGGTTTTGGCAAAGGGCAAGGTGAAGTGGTTCAACGATGCGAAGGGGTACGGGTTCATCACCCAGGAGAACGGAGAGGATGTGTTCGTCCATTTCTCGGCGATCCAGGGCGACGGGTTCAAGAGCCTCAAGCAGGACGAAGCGGTGGAGTTCGAGGTCACCTCGGGTCCCAAGGGCCCCCAAGCGACCAACGTCGTGAAGATCGGATAGCTCGCCACCAGCAGAATCCAGAAAAAGATCGACCCCGGCCAAAGCCATGGCCGGGGTTTTTGTTTGTGCTTTACGATCCCCTCCTGTTCAAACTACGACAGTACGTTATCCCGCTCCTTCGCTCGCAATAACGCGAATGAGACGGGTTATCGCTTCTCGCTCGGCATCTCCCGTTCTCCCTGCACTTTATCCTCCTGCTTCGCCGCCGGCTCCGACTGTGTGCGTGCCGGCGCGATCGAGCCGATCGGCTGCTCTGCTGCCGGTTCTAATCCGGGCGCCGGGACCGGCTCGCCGGGCCTGAACTTGTTTGGCGAGATGTTCGGGTTCAGTGCATAGGCCTCCTCGAAGTTCTCTTTCGCCTTCTCGCGGCTCTCCGCGTCTCCCGACCTTCCCTTCATATAGTACGCGTAGCCCAGCAGGTAGTAGGCCTCGGCGTCGGGAGCGGCATTGACTGCTTCTTCGAGCGCCTCGATTGCGGCATCATATTTCTTCGTGTTCAGGAACTGCCGTCCTTTTTCCCGCTGTTCCACTGCCGTCTTGCTGTCGAAGACATCCTCATCGGCGGCCATGACCGGCGTCGCCGCCACAGCAAGCAGGATGAGGAGCAGCCCCGAGATCGTTCTCCGCATAGAAGCCTCCCATGGATCGAATGATGCATAACCTTATCACGTACCCTCGCCCGCTGTCAATAACCTATACGGCAACAAAGGATGACTGGCTTCCTTAGCATGTCCGACAATATTGTCGAGCTTTCGCGCCGCCGGTTTCCCTGAAAAAATGCCGAGATTGGCCTGAGAGCGCTTTACGGCCTCGACAATCCTGTCCTTCCTGTCCCGATGACCGTACAAAACTGTTCGCCTATTTCGTGGAAAATCAGTCTCTTATATTTTGGCATGACAAATGAAATGAGAGTGGCAAGCTCGGCCAATGGGCCTGTCTCCCCCCCTCCCGGAAACGGGATCCAAGCAGCGTCCATTGTTCGAGCTTCTTTTAACGAGCCAGTCAAGCGAAATGGGAGGTTGCCATGTTCTTCAATAGCCACGGATTCAAGAATATCAGTTCAGACGAGCTTCGCGAGAAGCTGGAGCGGAAGGAGGACTTCCTCCTGCTCGACGTGCGGACGCCGAAGGAGTATGGGGACTGCGCCATCCGCGGCGCACGTCTTCTGCCGGTGCAGGAGCTTTCGTTCCGTGCAGACGAGCTGCCGAAGGAGAAGGAGATCGTTGTCTATTGCCGCACAGGCAACCGGAGCGCCTTTGCCGCGGCCTATCTCTCCCGGCTGGGATACACGGTGCAAAACCTGGAGGGCGGCATCCTCTCCTGGACCTCGATGGACTACGGGGTCTGCGCGAGGGCGTAAGAGATGAACACGGCCAAGGCTGACGTGAAATATCTTCTGCTCTTCGGTTTCCTGATGGCGCTCCTGCTCTTTGCGGTGTCCCAGGTTGCCCATGCAGGCGAGCCGCTCACGCTGGACCAGGCGGTCGAAACGGCGCTCAGGAACAACCCGTCTCTTCTGGCGGCCGATGCCCAGCTTGATTCCGCGCAGGCAGGCGTCACAAAGTCCTCCTCGGGGTTCCTGCCGAAGCTGAACCTTTCCGAGACCTGGAGCAGGTCGGACAATCCTCTCCTGGTGCTCGGCACGAAGCTGAACCGGGAGATGGTAACGCCGGCGGACTTCGATCCGGCCGTGATCAACAACCCCGAACCCCTGTCGAATTACAATACCCGGCTGGCTGTCATGCAGCCGGTCTGGAACGGCGGCAAAGAATACTTGGGCGTCACGCAGGCAAAACTCGCCCGCGACGCGGCAGCCCAGGACCGGAACCGGACGCGCCAGGAGACGGTCTTCAATGTGATCAAGGCCTACTACGGCGTGCTGCTGGCCCGGGAATACAACATCGTGGCGGCACGGTCGCTCGAGACAAGCACCGCGAACGTGAAGCTCGCCGAGGCGCGGTACAAGGCCGGAGCGGTGCTGCAGTCCGACCTGCTCCGCGCTCGTGTGCAGGAGGCGGAAGTGAAGGAAATGGTGACCCGCTCCGAGAACGGCGTGAAGCTCGCCCTGGCGAACCTCAACTTCGCCATGGGCGTGCCGCAGCAGACGGAATATGACATCTCGGGAAGCCTTTCCGAAAAGGAAGCGGAAAAGGACCTCGACGCGCTGACCAGGGAGGCACTGGCGCTCAGGCCGGACCTGGTGTCGCTCAACTACAACCGGAAGAATGCCGAAGCAGGAGTGAGCACGGCTCGCGCGGACTACATTCCCACCCTGAACCTGATGGGCGAGGTTGACTGGAACAGCTACCGTCCGGCGGGTGACGATGCGAAGAGCTGGGCCGTCATGGCGGTGCTGCAGTGGAACATATTCGACGGCCTGGTGACCACGTCGAACGTGCGGCAGGCAACGGCCCAGGCGTCCAAGACGCGGGCACTGCAAGACCAGATGAAGGCATCGGTTCAACTGCAGGTGCGTCAGGCGTACTACTCGCTTCAGGCGTCGCGTGACCGCATCGCGGCCACGTCGTCATCAGTGCAGGAGGCGGAGGAGGGGCTCAGGATTGTGCAGCAGCGGTACGAAGCCGGGATGACGACCTTTGTCGATGTCCTGGGCGCCGAGAGCGCTCTCATCCGCGCACGGACCGGAGCCCTGCAAGCCCTCTACGACAATAACGTGTTCGAGTCGGAGCTGAAGCTGGCGGTGGGGACGCTGTAGGAACAGAAGACGAACGACACAGGACGGGGGACAGAGACGCGAGGATTCGGGAGATGGACATGACAAGGATCAAACCAGCACTGACGAAAATGAACAGAAAGACGATCGCCGGTATCGCGGTGATAGCGGCGGTCGGGCTCTTCGGCACCGTGTCGCTGCTCATCGGCGGGGAGGAAGGCCACGCTAATGTGCCGCGGCCACAGCCGCCCCTTGCGGCGCCTGTGATGACCGCGGCCCCGGAGGCAGTTGACTCGGTGGTGACCGCGGCCGGAGCTCTTGCTTCCCGGAACACCTCGGTGCTGTCGAGCAAGATCATGGGCAAAGTCGTTTTCCTTGGCGCCCGCGAAGGCGACCACGTGCAGCAGGGCAAGATGCTCGCGCGCATCGAGAGCGGCGAGATCGCGGCGCAGGCGGCGCAGGCCCAGGCGGCCTACAACAACGCGAAGCTCCAGTACGACCGTATCAAGAGACTCTATGACGCGCAGGCATCGACGCAGATCGAGATGGAACAGGCCACGCTCGGGCTCGAGACAGCGCAGGCCGGCCTCAGGGCCGCGAAGGCCATGGAAAGCTACACGATCATCACGGCGCCCATCTCCGGTCAGGTCACGGAGAAGCGGATCAACCTGGGCGAGATGGCCATGCCCGGCCAGCCGGTCCTCCGGATCGAGGACAACCGGAACCTGCGGCTCGAAGTGACCCTGCAGGAGCAGGACATCCTCCAGGTCCAGCCTGGGAAGCCCGTCACCGTCCGGATCGACGCCATGCCAGGGAAGGACATCAAGGGCACGGTTGCGCAGGTCGTGCCGGCAGCGGACGTACGCACCCATTCCTTCATCGTGAAGATCGATGTTCCTGCGGAGAAGGGGCTCATCACCGGCATGTACGGGAAGGCCTTCTTCAGCACTGGCAGGCGCCAGGCGATTTTCGTCCCGCGTTCGGCGATTGTCGAGATGTCGGGCATCACGGGAGTCTACATCATCGGCGCCGACGACGCTGCTGTTTTCCAGATGGTCCAGCTGGGCTCCGAGCACGGTGCATCCGTCGAGGCCCTGACCGGCCTCAAGGCAGGCGACCGGGTGGTTGCGGAGAATACGCTCGGAAGGATCGAGGGACGGAAGATCGTGGCGAGGAACTGACCTGCATCGGACATCGGCCGTCGAAAATCGTCAAGACAAATGCTTGTCACCACGGAGACACAGAGGGCACGGAGAAAGACCGTAATCATGGTTGACAATTTCTCCGCGTCTCCGTGCCTCAGTGGTAAATGAAGGTTTTGCCGATGAAACTGAACATCAGCGGAAAGATAACCCAGTACTTCATCAACTCCCAGCTCACGGTGCTGCTCATGGCGGCGACGGCGGTGATCGGGCTGTTCGCGCTCGCTTTCACGCCCCGCGAGGAGAACCCGCAGATCACGGTGCCCGCGGCAAACGTGATGGTCATGATGCCGGGAGCGCCAGCCCGCGAAGTGCAGGAGCTGGTCTCCAAGCGGCTCGAGTCCAAGCTCTGGGAAATCCCGGGCGTCGAGGATGTCTACTCTGTGTCCATGAACTCGATGTCCGTGGTGACCGTCAAGTTCTACGTGGGGCAGGACAAGGAACGCTCGCTCGTCAAGCTCTACGACAAGATCATGTCGAACATGGACTTCGCGCCCGCGGGGGCGTCCCAGCCGCTCGTCAAGCCGATCGACGTGGACGATGTGCCGATCGTCGCGATTACGTTCTCGCCCCAGCCGGGCGCGGCCTACGACGACGCTCAGCTCAGGACGGTGGCGGACCATGTGCTGGACGAGCTCCGGACCGTGCCGGGCGTAGGGACCACGACGGTGATCGGCGGCAGGAGCCGCCAGGTGCGCGTCACCCTCGATCCGCTCCGGATCGCCGGCTACGGTCTGTCACCGCTCCAGATCAGCCAGGCCATCAGCGTCTCGAACGCGAACCTCGCCTCCGGCGACCTGGAACAGGGAAGCCGGAAGCTTGCGGTCGAGACCGGCGGGTTCTTCACCACGGCGGCCGACGTCCGGAGCGCCGTGGTGGGAGTGTCGAACGGGAAGCCGGTCTATCTCGGCGACGTGGCAGAGGTTACGGACGGCTTCGAGGAGACGACGAAGCTCACGCGCATCGCCTTCGGCAAGGGCCAGGGCAAGGCAGCGTCCGGCGCGGCCGTGGGGGCGGAGCGTATCTTGTCGGAGCAGGAACTGCCTGCGGTGACCATCGCGCT
>JBAIYC010000453.1:0-7869 GCA_037916085.1 Nitrospirota bacterium
GCAACCGGAGCGTGGGCCGGAGACCTGAAGACCGACCAGGCGCAGGCATGGGAGTGGTATGCCCGCGGAGCACAGTATGCTGCCCAGGGGGATCAGAACAGGGCCCTCGATGCCTACTCGCAAGCCATCGAATGGAACGACACGATGACCGAGGCCTATGTGGGGCGGGCGGCGATGTACGCCAAGAAGGGAAAGAACGATCTGGCGATCACGGACTATTCCCGCGCCATCGCTCTGGACCGCTTTAGCGCGAACGCCTTCAATAACCGGGGAATGCTCTATCTTGCCACGGGGCGGCTCGATCTGGCCGTCAAGGACTTTACGAAGGCGGTAGAACTGGACCCGGGCAAGGCGCTCTACCGGCAGAACCGGGCATCCGCGTATGCTCGCCTGAAGCAGTATGATAAGGCGATCGCGGATTATACGTACGTCGTCGGCTGCGAGCCCAAGAACGGCGATGCCTATGCCGGGAGGGGCGCCGCCTACTACGGCCAGAACGAGGTACCGGCGGCAACGTTTGATTTTGAGAAGGCATGCACTCTTGGAAGTCAGACGGGGTGCAAGAACCTAAAGACCGTCAGCAGGGGGTAAACGATACAGAGACGCGCCAGCACGGTCCGGTGAAGAAGTAAACCGTCGCGAGGCGGGGGAAAAGGCGAATTGAAGGCGGGATGCCGGGCGGTGACGGCATCCCGCCTTTTTGTCATGCAGGAATCTAGATAGTAGATGTGAGGTTAAGATGAGAGAGTTAGATGTCAGCTTCACCTACAAGCCTACAATTTCAGAAAGTCGAAACCGTCAACATCTTCTAGTTGAAAGTTTCACAGGAACGCGCGGGTGAGGAGCGTGCTTTCGCGACTCACTCGACCCGCAAGTTAAAATCATCGTCGAGTTTTACAATATGCTTCTTGCCAACAAACTAGCCATTATTTATTTTCAACATAAGGAGCATCTGTACTCGACATATATTTGCAGATGTTTCCATATTTGAGTTGCTTATAGATGGTCACAGGAAGGATTACCGTATCCAAGGCAAAGCTTAGCGGGATGTCTATCATCAAGAAAAGCTCCATATTGTTTGTTCCTTTAGAGTGTCCATATTCGCATTTGCCATTTGCATCGCAGCCGTAGTGGCCAATGCCTTTTACATCCGAAATAACACCGCTATATATATTTGGTAGTGGTGCAAAATCACGACAATACTTATCGGTGTCAAGTGTTTGGGACATAATCGTCATACACGCACTAAGTGACAGAGAAACTAAAATGCTAAGAAAAATAAGCCACCGCTTTGACATCGGATCTCCTTGTGAAGCTTGGCAGTTAACAAGTAATTCTACAGGTCTCGTCAACTATCCGAAATCGGATGTTATCAAGCCCAGGCTAACTGGATAACATGAAATTTCGGACAGATGATCACTTCTTGCCCAACCGTGTTTAGATAGTACACAATACGGGTTGGAACCTACACCGCAATATTTCTTTCATAAAGTGGAGACTACAGGAAGTATTCGTGCGTCTGGCCATGAACAACAGATTTGCAATCTTCATTCTGTAGCTGTCACTGCTCCTCAGCCACCTTGCCGCCCCATGCCCGCAGTTTCCCCGTGATGAACTCGATGATCTTCGAATGCTCCTCGTCGCCACGGCCCTGGATGGACATGGGCTCGCCGAAGGCGAAGTGGACCTTTTTTGAGGGGTCGATCCTGCCGAAGTCCTTGAGGTACTTCCCGTTGCCCCATGCGTCGGTCAGGATCGCGACGGGGACAACAGGTACCCCCGCCCGCTTGGCAAGCTTTACGCCGATGGTATTGAACTGCGCGGCATCGAAGACCTCTGACCGCGTCGTCTGGGGGAATATGACGAGGGACGTGCCTGCCTTGAGCCTCGCTTCTCCGCCTTCGAACACGGCCTTCAGGTCCTCGCGGGGGTTCGTGCGGCCCACGGTGATGGGATCGCGGGAGCGCATGACGTACTTGAAGACCGGGTACTCGACGAGGCTCTGCTTCACCACGAAGGTGACTCGCTTGAAGGGCTGGATCAGCACCGGCAGGACGAAGGTCTCGAGGGTGCTCATGTGGTTCCCGATGAAGACGCAGGGGCCGCCCAGCGAGCGGAAATTGTCGGTCCCGGTGACCTCGACAACGCCGCCCACGCTTTCGAACGCACGAAGCGTTGCGAGGCTGCTTTGGGACCACTCCGCGTCACCGTATCTCCCTCGCTTTGCCTCGCTGCTGGCAGAGAAGACGATCCGCAGTAAGCCCGAGTAGAACGAAAGGGCAGGGAGCAGACGGACGAAGAAGGAGGGGCTGGACGGGACCGTCCGGTATTCTCCGCTCCGATAGTCGAGATTCTGCACAATTGCCTCCTTCTACGGGCATCCCGGTTGACAGCGCGTCAGTATAACATCAGCGAAAAGACAAAGAAAGAGGAAAGACCGCCGGCTGCATGCTCCGGCGCCGCTGCCGATGGCCAGGGGACGACGGTGCCGGGGCCGCGATATACAGGACAAAACAGGTATTATTTTTTCCTTGACAAGAATATTTCTAAAGTGATAGTATTTTAAAATTGAGGGCGCAATGGCATTCCGTAGGGAGGCATACAAGGGCATTGGGTTCAAGCTCACGCCGCAGCGGCTTGCGATTCTGGACTACCTGGACGGCAACCGGGAGCATCCTTCTGCCGAGGACGTGTTCCGCGCCGTGCGGCGCCGGTACCCGACCATGTCCTTTGCCACGGTCTACAATACCCTGGAGACCCTCAAGCGGGACGGACGGGTGAAGGAGCTGACGGGCGACCCCGGCCGCAAGCGCTTCGACCCCAACATGGAGCAGCATAACCATCTGATCTGCACGCGGTGCAGGAAGATCGTCGACATTCCCGTGGACTTCCGCATCTCCGTTGACAGGCGTCACCGTGCGGGTTTCGAGATTACCGGCAACAACATCGAGTTCACCGGTATCTGCCCCGACTGCCGGAAACGATCCATCATGTGATCCAAGGAGGATCTGACAATGTGCATGGCCTATGAAAAGAGCTGCTCCTGCGGCGCCCGCTCCGCATCGTTCCACTTCCGCGACAACGTTCTGCCCGAGCAGATCGTGAAGGACCTCTACTGCCCATCCTGTGCCAGGGAGATCGCTCTGAACCCTGCGGACATGGTCCGGGACAACGGCTGGGTCATCCGCTATGACATGGATATGGCCCGATTCCTGACGGTGGGAAAGATCCAGGGCAGCATCACTCCGGACCTGCTGTTCGATGAGGGCTACTGCACCTGGAACGGCATGTATCCTGGCGACCATCTGGACAGCGTTAAGGAACGGGAAAAGATCACCGCCCTGGCCAAGACGAACCCCGTCGAGTATCTGAAGCAGCTCAAGACCTGGGCCGTGGAGCGGTCGGAGAGGCTGAAAGATGAAGGCTGGAGAAAAGCACAGAATGCGGCGTAAGTCTTCTGCCGTACTGGTTCCGACGGTACCGGTGCCCCTGAAGGTCGTTACGTGCCCTTCCTGCGGCAGCGAGGTGGACCTTTGGACGGTCGATGAGGAGACCCGTTGCACGGTCTGCGACCAGGTTATCCATAAACGGCAGCGGACGAACCATTGATCGCGGATGACGGAAGCCATCACGTTTGAGAAGTTACCCGGCGGCATGAGCGTTGACGGACTGGCGTTCAGGAACTGCAAATGCGGCTGACCAGCAACTTCCCGGCACGCCGAACGGCTGCCCCACCGCAGCATTCCCTGTGCTATATTAACGGTATGTGTTCTTATCTCACCCCGGAGGTGCATCACCATGCCGTACGCTCCCAAGGATTACACGAAACTGATAGGAATGACCGGATTCAGCGAAACGCTCCTCAAGAACCACTTCACCCTCTACCAGGGCTACGTCACCAATACCAATAAAGTGCTGGACACGCTCGATCAGATGACCAAGGACGGGAAGACGGCCACGCCGGAGTTTGCCGAGCTGAAGCGCAGGCTCGGCTGGGAGTTCAACGGCATGCGGCTGCATGAGTATTACTTCGAGAACCTCGGCGGGGGCGGCGTCAAGAAGGACGGGGCTCTGGCAAGGAAGCTGACCGAAAGCTTCGGCACCTTCGATGCCTGGGAGAAGGATTTCCGGGCAACCGGCGCCATGCGCGGCATCGGCTGGGTCGTCCTGTACCAGGACGTCGCATCGGGCCGAATGATCAACTTCTGGGTGAACGAACACGATGTCTCTCATCCCGCGGGCTGCGCTCCCGTCCTCATCATGGACGTGTTCGAGCACGCCTTCATGCTGGACTACGGCCTCAAGCGCACCGACTACATTGAGGCCTTCTTCAAGAACATCAACTGGGCCGCGGCAGAGTCCCGGGTCCGGTAGACCGGTCGGCGGGGTCTTTTCGGTAACAGTGCGAGGACCGGACGTTCTGGGCACGACACGAATATTAAGGAGGGATCATGGGCAAGACCGAGCAGGACTTGAAGGACGCCTTCGCAGGCGAATCCCAGGCGAACAGGAAGTACCTTGCCTTCTCGAAGAAGGCGGAGCAGGAAGGCTATGTGCGAGCGGCGAAGATGTTCCGTGCGGCGGCGGCGGCAGAGACCGTCCATGCGCACAACCATCTGAGGGAGCTCGGCGGCGTGCGCTCCACGCGGGAGAACCTGAACGAGGCCATCAGCGGCGAGTCCTACGAGTTCCAGAGCATGTATCCGCGCATGCTTGAGGACGCCAGGATCGAGGGCAAGGGGGGGGCTCTTAAGAGCTTCCACTATGCAAACGAGGTGGAGAAAGTTCACGCGGCGCTGTACAAGCAGGTCCTGGAGAGCCTGGATCAGGACAAGGGGAAGGACTCGGACTTCCACGTCTGCCAGGTCTGCGGCTATACCCATGAAGGTCCGGAGGCGCCTGACGAATGCCCGGTCTGCAAGTCGAAGAAGCAGGCCTTTGCCAGAGTGCAATAGATCTCGAAGGAACTATGGTATACTGGGACGGCCGGTAGCATCTACCGGCCGTTCTGCATTTCAGGGGCGTTTGCACGGGAGGGGCAATGAAGGTAGTGGCGTTCTTCGGCAGTCCGCGGATCGGAGGCAACACCGACATCCTGCTGCATGAGGCCCTGAAGCCCATCACTGCGGCGGGACACGAAGTCGTGCAGTACAATCTCAACGTGATGAACATCAAGCCGTGCCAGGACTGCGGCGGCTGCACGAAGACCGGCGTCTGCGTTGTGAACGACGCCATGACGGAGATCTACGAGACGATCCGCACCTTCGACCGCTTCATCATCGCGTCGCCCATCTTCTTCTACAGCCTGAGCGCCCAGACCAAGGCGATGATCGACCGGTGCCAGGCTTTCTGGTGCGAGAAGTATCTCCTCAAAAAGGACATCCCCGCCGGGCTGCACGGCCGGAAGGGGCTGCTCCTGGTGGCCGCCGGCATGAAGAAGGACGACGCCGTCAAGTGCGCGGACACGGTGGCAAGAATCTTCTTCCGGACCATCAGCGTGCCGACGCACGAGATGAGGTATGCCCTCGGTGTCGAGGACAAAGGGGACATCCTGTCGCATGCGGATGCGCTTCATGCGGGCTTCGAGGCAGGAAAGAGATTGGTGGAGTAGGTCCTGAAGGCATTGACCACAGAGTCACGGAGACACGGAGGAAAGCAAAGACGAAGTCAGTAGGGAGGTCTTGAAGAAAAGGACGGTGCATCTACTGCATTCAAGCAACGATTCGGTTCTCATTCCCTTTCCTTGACGGTTCTTCTTTTGCTCCGTGCCTCAGTGTCTCCGTCGTTCCTTTTAGATTTTGCCGTCTTCTTCGACAGCGTGTCCGCGCACCGGACCGGTTCAGGTATCCGGTACTTCCCCAGACAACCCATTACGACCCTGAGCGAACTTTCCAGGTCCACAAGATGACCGGGCGATACGAACAGCGGTTTAACTCCGTCGCGAGTTCTCAGCGCTGCACCCACGACTCGCTTCTCATACCTGAGTTCCGACCAGCTCCCTTTCCTGGCCCCCGGTTCCTGATGCTCTCCGACCAGTCTCGTCTTCGCGCAGCCTATCGAAGGAATATTGAGCAGCACACCGATGAAGGATGCTGATCCCAGACCTCGTGGATGGGCCATCCCCTGGCCGTCCACGAGGATGATGTCGGGTTCTTGAACCAGATTCTTTATCGCTTCGATGAGCGCAGGCCCTTCGCGAAAAGAAAGATAGCCCGGGACATAGGGGAACCGGAGCTTCTGGGCAACATGGACCTGCTCGACGAGGGTGAGTTCAGGATATCGGTAGAGGCACGCAGCCGCAAAGACCTGCGTCTCGGAAAAGGCCGCATCCACACCGGCAACGTAGCGCGGTTCGCCGCGATAGGCGACGACCTTGACCTGCCGGCGAAGCTGCTCCTGGATCTCGCGCGCTTCGGCGATTGTGGGGGATGAAGTCCACTTCATGTCTAGTAGTCCCCTCGGAATAAGCCCTTTGTGTCATTGCGAGGAGCGTTTTTTCGCGACGAAGCAATCTCGTAGAGCCTTGAACCGAACTACGGGATTGCTTCGCTTTGCTCGCAATGACAGAAAAAGTCTAGTAAGCGGTTCTACAGCGTCATCACCACCAGCTCATGGGCATTGAGCTCTCGGTAAAGCGCGTCAAGCTGTTCCTTGCTCGTGGCAGTGAAGGTTGCGGTGATGGAGAGGTATTTCCCGTTTCTGCTCGGCTGGGATGTGTAGGACACAGGGGCGGGGTCAAGGTGCTTGTCGAAGATGGCCTTGACCGCGGCCTGGAAAGCGTCGTTGTTCAATCCCATCACCTTGAGGGGGAAGGAACAGGGGAAGGTGAAACAAGTGGACGTAGGTTTCATGGGTAGGAGTTGATCGCGATCGATGATTTCGCGCCAAATGCTCCTGTGCTCTCTCAAGCAATATTCCGAAGGTATTTTCTGATGATGATATCGCTTAAGATGCCAATAGAGCTCCATGCGATGATATTGAATATCAGTATCTTCGGATATAAACAATCAAACAGGGCATAATCCGGTTTGTCGAGCGGAGATAATTTTAACAAGAGACTTGGCCAGTTGGCAATCCTAAAGAGGATGTCAATGAGTCCTTCGGAATATCCGCCGCCAGCCATGCCGTGAAGTCCCATAGCAATTGCCATAGTATCCAGCACGATTGGGATTACCATGCCTAAGAATATTGGTTTGACTCGGACACCCTTCATGGCGCTGTACTAGTGTCGCAGCCGAAGATCATGACTTGTTGTGCCACAGCCGGTCATATAGTCAAAGACGCCCAGCAGCAGTATGACCCGGGGCCGGCGGCGGCAGACGCGCTTCGGCTCATTCTCTCCATTCTTTCTCGAAATGTCATCGTTTAGCTTGTCCTGTCCGTTGACGACCGCGGCTGTTTGCATCCTCACGTCGGTGCCGGTCACAGCTCGACCCGGCCCCTGCGAGCTGCGATGAACCAGCCGTTCGTGAGCACTTCCTTATTATACGCCATTCGTTTCGTTCGCTGACCCGCATCGACCACGACACCGCCCGCTTCCTCGACGATGGCCTGGCCCGCGCCGGTATCCCATTCCATGGTCGGTGCAAAACGGGGGTAGACATCGGCAACGTCCTCGGCGATGAGGCAGAACTTGAGCGAGCTGCCTGCCGAGATCATAGTCATGCCTCTGTGCTGTTCGTTCAGCGCACGGAGATAGTCATCGGTCTCTTTCGAGAGGTGAGAGCGGCTGGCGACGACGGTGAAAGGGCGGGCGGGCCTGCCGGCGGCAGGTAGCCGCAGGCCGAGCTCCAGCAGCCTTGTGGTGTCCTGCGCCGTGGCGGACGCTTCGTCCAGCCGGTATGCGCCCAATCCTTCCGCGGCGAAGTA
>JBAIYC010000454.1:0-14008 GCA_037916085.1 Nitrospirota bacterium
TCGAAAGGTTCGCGCGCTTCGTGATGTTCTCGATCTCGGTGAGGAGTGGCCCGCGCTTCGCCGCAGCCTCCTGAGCGGCCTGCAGCTGCTTCTGGATCTCGCGGTACTCATCCCGGAGCTTCTTGATCTCGTCAAGGTCACGCTCCTTCCTCGGGATCGCTTCACGCTTCCGGGACAGATCGCTGTAGAGCGGGGACAGAACGAACGCGTACAGCAGGATAAGCGCCGCGGCCGATGCACCGAAGATAAGCGTCTTTTTATCTCTTGCTTCGAGTTTCATGGGTGGTTACTGAATAAGTTAAGTAATTAGTGATTAAGGATCTTGCCTTTACTCAATCGCTGAATAATTAATTCTCATCCCTGCTCTCACATCGCCTGCTTCAGCTTGATATCCAGACGGAACTTCACCTTGTTGTCCACGCCCATGCGCGTGTCCTGCACCGCTACATCGGCGAAGAGCGGCGACTTCTGGAGCTCGGCCTTCACCTTGTCCAGGGACTCGAAGGACGGTGCATCGCCCTGTAGCCGCAGCCGGTCCGCTTCAAGCAGGAAGTCCGAGAAGCTCAGGCGGATGTCCTTGGGGATGGAGTCGGTGACCGTCTTCATCACATCGAGGGCCGACGTGCCCGATCCCAACGCGCCAAACTTTCTGCGGGCCTCATCAAGACTGCTACGGAGCTGCCGCACGGGGTCCGCAACAACCTTCGCGTCAGGAACTGCCTGATGGTAGACAGCCTTAATCTCCTTGTCCAGCCTGCTGTACGATGTCTCGACGACGTAGAATTTCACCGCGAAGTTCGCGACCAGCAGAAGAACGACGACCGAGGCAGCAAAGATGACTGTCCTTCTTCTTCTACGCATCCCCTCATCCACCAGCCGGTATGCGAACTCCTGTCTCCTGAAGTTAATCCCTTCGGCCAGGGCGATGCCGAGGCTCAGCGGGTCAGCCGGTCTTTTCCCGTTCAACTCCGGGATCACCTGGTCGACGGCGATGCCGAGATCCGAAAAGGCCGCCTCGTTATCCGGACAGAGAACGTAGATCTTCTCCACACGCTCCTTCTGCTCGATCTCGAGCGCGTGGAGCGTATGCATGATGCCGGCCGTGGGCCCGGCGGCGGAAAAGCTCCTGAGGCCCTTCACGGATTCTCCGTTCCGAATACAGACGTCGCTGCCGCAGGCAAAGAGCGTGCGGCCTTCGGCTTTGATCATCCGAGAGAGGGCATAGACGCCGGCATAGGAGGGTACAATGGCCTCGGGATCGATCCCCGCAGAGGCGAGCAATTCCAGGTGCTTCTTCAGGACCTCCTTTGGCAACATCACAGTGAGGACCTGGGACTCCTTCGACGCTTCGGGGCCCTTTCCGTTCCCTTCCGCGCCGAGTATGATATGGTCGATGACGACATCGCCGAGGTCGAAGGGCACCAGATCCTCGACCTCGAAGGGGAGCGCCTTTTCAAGACGCTTGCGGTCCGTGAACGGGAAGTGCACAAGATGCTGGGTGAAGAAGCGGCCCGGAATGGACGATATGATCTTCGCTCCCGCCCAGTCATGCGCCTTGCCCTTCAGGATGTCCACGAGCTCGGCGTCAGTGGCAAAGGACTGGCTGAAGGAATCTACGAGGTCCTTGCGGCGGAAATCCTTCTCCACTACCGCGGCGGAGACCTGCCCCTTCTCTATTCTAAGACCGACGATCTTCACAATGCGCTCCAGTAGGAAACGGCGTTTCCGTTCACAATGGCATCGATCTGCTTGGTAAAACCGCTTACCGTAGCTTGGGCAGAGTATTTATAGGACCCAGCTGAGCTAGGAGACAGATAATTTGAAAGATTCACACCGTTAATTTGTTTATTTCCGATGATGCTGGCCAACTTTCCGGTCGTCGCAAGATCAGCCTGAGTATATGGAGTTGTTTTTCTGTCCTGGATAATTCGTTCAGCATCCGTTGCTGCTATGCCAAGGCTTTGCAGCACGTCTTTCGAAGCGGTGTTTACATTAATTTTATCCACATTCGGTTGTACGGTCAGGCTGTCAGCAACTTTTAGGTAGTCCTCATTGCTCATGTACTGATGCAGTCCCGATAACAACGTGACCTTGCCGATGCCGCTGTCTGTGTCGGCCATCCCGTCCACTACTTTCGTATCGATTCCCTTGATGGTCTCAAAGAGTGTTCGTACCATCTCTTTCCTCGGAATATACGTCACTATGTCCGTGATCTTGATCTTGCCGGACTCATCCTCCCATTTGACCATAATGACGGTGGTTTCATCGGGCTGAAGAGGCAATGGAAACCATTCTCCCGGCGGGATCAGGTCCCTGAGCTTTTGTCCGGCATTAATAAAAGCATTAATGCCCGACCGCGCAAGGAAGTAGGCACGCTGGCTGTCGCGGAAGTTGACAGCGCTGTTCAGGCTGATCCGCGTCGCATAGGCGAACTCGAAGATGAGCGCAATCAGGAGCGCCGTCACCAGGAGCACGATCAGCAGGGCGACGCCGCGCTCGTCCCGCGGCACGAGCCGTTGAGGGACCGGTTCCCTGCAGGCACGCCCGCTCATGACGAGTTCCCCACATCCACCCGCGTAGTATAGGTCCTGCCGCTGCCGAGGACAATGGTAATCTCCACCGCTTTCGGCAGAGGGGGGTTCCCGGTTGTGCTGCCCCACCCGGTATCGGTCCAGTTCTGGCCGTCACTGGAGAACGCGAAACGGAGCGTCTCCACGCGGTCGGTGACCTCATACTCCTCGCCTCCCTCCAGGGGCGGGACGTCATTGCTCAGCTCACGCTTCACCCTCCGGTACAGCGCGTATCCCTTGCCGTCCGGCTTCTCCTTGAAGAAGTAGCCTACCTCCCAGAGCTCTGTTTCCTTGGTGTTCTGTCGGGGCCAGCCATTCGTGAGCGTGGTCAGATTGATGCTGTCGTGCCTTATCTTCTCTCCGTTGGCCGCGCTGGTTTCCTGCAGCTCTTCCTTCGTGCTGTACATGAACGCGGGCACGTTCGACGTTTTGGACCACGCATTTGCGATGTCCGTCGAAAGCCGGGTCATCAGCGCGCGGGCGAGGTCCGTATCGTCGCGCATGGCCTCCGCCTGCTCGATGTGCCTGCCCGACGTGGAGAAACTCGCGTAGATGACGGTCATGATCACGGCAAGGATCGCCATGGCAAGCAGAACTTCGAGGAGCGTGAAGCCCCGCGACCGCGGATCGAGGTCTTCCCGGCGTCGTCCCACCCGCTCCGAATTCCGTGCTCCGGACTGTGAACCCCTACTCATAGCTCTTGAGCTCCACGCTCTCGTCCCTGCTGCCTTCTTTCCAAAGTACCGCTACCCTGATCTCTGTTATGGTGACGGGTCCTTCCTGAGTATCCAGCGTCAAGGGAGCGATCGTCTTCTTCCAGGAATAGTCCTTGTACTCTTCCTCCGTGAACGGTCCCTCGTCTTCGTTCTCCTTCGGAAGGTTCGCACGGTGCTGGACAAGGATGTTCGTCATTTCGCGCTTCGCGAGCAGGGTGGCCGTCGTCATATGCTCGGCGAGCAGCACATCTTCCATACTGCGGTTCTTCACGCCGATCAACGTCACGAGCACCATGGCCAGGATCGCCACTGCGACCATGACCTCGAGGAGGGTGAACCCCGGGGTCCCCGGATACCGGGAGCAGAAGGCATCGGAGGACTGATTGAATCTGCGCGCCGCTTTCCTGATCCCAAGGTTCGGACCCTGGGAGCTAAGGCCGGTCACTGTTCCTCCACATATCCATCGCGCAGCTCGGTTCTCCCCGTGAGCGCGTCGACCACCAGGGAAAAATCGCGGTTGCTTCCGTCACGGAGATGGATGATCGCGCGCTCGATCCAGCCGTCCGGGGTAAAAAGGATGAATGGCTGGTCCGGGTGGCCGGCCACCACGACGTCCCGAAAGGTCGTCTGGCCCGAAAGGCTCCCCGCGCCGGCGATCACGGACTGGAGCCGCCGATATTCGATCGTCCTGTCCGAAAGCTGCGTCGGCACCTCGGCCCAGTACTGCCCTTCCTGGATGTCGAACACCAGGCGGTACGCTTGCTTCTTCGTCTCGGACTCTTCGTGCAGAAAGCGGATCATGCCGGTCAGGTGCCGTGCGCTCCGCTTCAAGTTCGCCTCACCCAGTTCGCCCAGCACCGGAACGATCAGGGCGATCATGACCCCAAGGATGGCGACCACGACGGCAAGTTCGATGAGGGTATATCCTTGTGCATGCTGAGCGTCGGGGACGGAGAGCCCGGTTATGAGGTGAACGCCCTTTTTCATTCGGCGCTCCGCATTCAGCATTCCACACTCCAGACCTGTAGCTGCTTGCACACGGCTTGCATTCGCAATCGCGGGGACACCATACGCCAGAGCCGACTGCCTACTCCATCTTCCAGCTCTGGATATCGGCGTTGTTCCCCTCACCTCCCGGCTCCCCGTCCGCGCCGTAGGACACGATCTCATACTCCCTGCCCTCGTTGCCCGGAGACAGGTACACGTACTCCTTGCCCCAAGGGTCCTTGGGGATGCGGGCAGGCTTCAGGTAGCCGCCCTCGCGCCACTTGGCGGGGACGCGGCCGGACTCAGGCTTCTTGATGAGCGCATCGAGCCCCTGGTCGGTCGTCGGGTAGAACCCGTTGTCGAGCTTGTACGCATCGAGCGCTCCTTCCAGCGACCGGATCTGTACTTTCGCTGCTTCGACCTTCGCCTTCTCTTCCTGCCCCAGGATCCGGGGAAGCACCAGGCCTGCAAGCAGGCCGAGGATGATGACCACCACCATGATCTCGATGAGGGTGAACCCTTTTTGATTCTTCATGAACACACCCCTTTCACTGCTAGTGAAACCGCTGAAAAACACAGATAACGGCAAGAGCAAACGACGCAGGAGACTGTCATAATCGTGTAGTTTGCTGACGCGTGGTATCTACATTCTGGCGTCTGATCTTGTCTGCACCTATCTGTTTCTATCGTCTTCTCACCTCACGCCCGAGCTCATCTGGAGGATCGGCAACATGATCGCGATCACGATGAAGCCGACCACCAGGCCCATGACGAGGATGATCACAGGTTCGAGCAACGACATGAGCGCCGTGATGCGGGTCTCGACGGTCCGGTCGAAGGAGTCGGAGATCTTGAGCAGCATCTTCTCAAGCTCGCCGCTCCGCTCCCCCACGCCCACCATTTGGATAACGACCGGCGGGAACAGGCCGCTCCGCCGAAGCGGCTCGGCGATCGATTCGCCCTCGCGCACGTTCTCGCGCGCACGCTGGATCGCCGCGGCAAGCACCGAATTCCCCACGACGCTCTGAACGATATCGAGCGCCGTAAGGGTTGGCACCCCACTGTTCAGCAGGGTCCCCAGCGTGCGAGTGAAGCGCGACACCGCGATCATCCTGATCAGATTCCCGAACACGGGAAGCTTCAGGACCCGCTCGTCCCGCCAGGCCTTGCCTGCCGGCGTCGCGAAGTACCGCCGGAGATAATAGACAGCCGCAACCGCTGCGGCCAGGATCGCCCACCAGCCTTTTGATACGACCTGCACGACCCAAAGGAGCGCGATCGTCATGAAAGGCAGCTGCTGCTTCATGTCCTCGAACATTCCGACAACCCGCGGCAGGACGAAGCTGAACAGGAAGAACAGCACGCCAACGCCAATAACCGTCATCAGCGCCGGATAGGCGAGAGCCGCCGCGAACCGTCCGCGGAACCGCACCTGCTCGTCCAGGAAATCCGCCAGCCGGGCCAAGGTGATCTCGAGCGTTCCGCTGGCTTCACCGGCCGAGACCATGTTGATATAGAGCGGAGAATATGTCTTCGGGTTCGCCTTGAGAGCATCAGCAAGCGATGCGCCTTCCCGGACAGAATCCCGGACCGAGGAGAGGGCGGCCTTCAAGGGCGGCGACTCCTCCTGTTCCACCATCACTGTGAGAGCCTCCATCAGCGGGAGACCGGAGGAGAGCAGTGTGGCGAGCTGCCGCGTCGCGTTTGCCAAATCCACGAGCCGCACCCGGCCCGCGCCGGCGCGGAGGTCGATCGAACGATTCGCGCGGATCGCGCCGCCCTCGCGGATGTCGAGGATGACGATGCCGTCCTTCTTGAGCCTCGCCCGGACCGCCTTCAGGCTCTCGCCGTCAAGGACGCCCGAGATGTTCTTGCCGCTGGCGGCAACGCCTTTGTATTCGAAGACAGGCATTTCTTCCAGTGAATAGAGATCAGTGATTAAGTAATTATAGGGAAGAGAACGCGGCTTTGCTTCAACTCGATGACTCAATTACTCATAACTGACTTTCTTTCTGCGTCACCCGGACGACCTCGTCCACGCTTGTGATGCCCCGCAGGACCTTCTCCGCCCCATCCTGCCGGAGGGTCCGCATCCCCTTCTTCACGGCCAGGGCCTTGATCGTCGAGGCATCAGCGTTCTTCATGACCAGCTGCCGCACCTCGTCGTCCAGTTCCAGCAGCTCATAGATGGCGGTCCTGCCGTAGTACCCCGTCTGGAAGCATGCCGGACAGCCTTTGGCGCGGTAGATCGTCGGCTGCTCGCCTGTTTCGGGAAGCTCCAGCTCGGTCAGTTCAAGGGAGGTCAACGTATACGCTTCGCGGCACTGGGTACAGAGCGTGCGGACGAGCCGCTGGGCCAGGATCGCCATGACCGACGACGAGATGAGGAACGGTTCGATCTTCATGTCCAAGAGCCGGGTCACCGCGCCTGCGGCGTCGTTGGTGTGAAGCGTCGAGAAGACCAGGTGGCCGGTCAGGGCCGCCTGGATCGCGATCTCGGCCGTCTCGGAGTCGCGGATCTCGCCCACGAGGATGACGTCCGGATCCTGCCGGAGCACCGATCGGAGGCCCGCGGCGAAGGTGAGGTTGATCTTCGGATTTACCTGGATCTGGCCGATGCCCTTCAGCTGGTATTCGATAGGGTCCTCGATGGTGATGATGTTCTTGTCCGGCGAATTGATCTTCGAGAGCGCGCCATAGAGCGTGGTGGTCTTACCGCTCCCCGTGGGGCCAGTGACCAGAATAATGCCGTGGGGCCGTTCGATCAGCCCATTGAAAACGGCGAGCGTGCCCTGTGAAAAGCCGATCTGCTCGAGCGGCAGGAGCGCGCTCTCGCGGTAGAGGAGCCTGAGCACGATGCGCTCGCCGAAGGCCGTCGGGACGATGGAGACGCGGACGTCCACGTCCTTGCCGCCGATCTTGATTCGCATGCCGCCGTCCTGGGGCAGGCGTTTTTCAGCGATGTTCAGCCCCGCCATGATCTTCACGCGCGACGCGATGCTCGCCTGGAAGCGCTTCTGAATGGTCAGGATGTTGTACAGGATGCCGTCGATGCGGAACCGTGCGACAACGTCCTTCTCGAAGGGCTCGACATGGATGTCGCTCGCCCGTTCGCGGATAGCCTGGGACAGGAGCGAGTTCACGAGCCGGATGATGGGGGCGTCGTCGGTCGCCTCGAGGAGATCGGTCGGCTCTTCAAGCTCGGCGGCGAGGAACGACAGGTCCTCTTCCTCCATCTGCTGGGCCGTGTCCTCGGCCTTGTTCATGCCTTCGCTGTGCATCCGGTTCAGAAGGTCGAGGATGGTCTCGGAAGGCGCGAGGCAGAGAGCGATGTCCGCTCCGAAGAGGACCCGCAGGTCATCCACCGTCGTCAGCAGGAGAGGCTCCGACGTGGCGACCGTCACCGAACCGTTCTCTCGGCGAAGGGGCAGGGCGACAGCTTTCTTGGCGTAGGTAATGGGAAGTTTGAGAGCGAGCTCGCGGTCGACCTCGCCGAGCTCGCGCAGGAACGGGAGACCAAGCTGGGTGGCGAGGGCCGAAAGCACTTCGATCTCGGTGGCGAAGTTCAGACGGATGAGGAGCGTGCCGAGACGTCCTCCCCGCTTCTTCTGAAGCTCAAGGCCCTTCTTGAGCCGCTCGGGAGAGAGTCCTGACTCAACGAGTATCTCACCGAGCAGGCGTTTCACCGCGGAGCCTCCGCAGGCGGAACTGTCGTTTCCGTAGCCGGTTTAGGCACGCCTCCGGGTGCCTGATCAGCAGCCGGCTTCTCGGCGGGCACAGGAGATGGCGGCGGAGCCGCCGCTCCGGGCGACTGATCAGCGGCAGGCTTCTCTGCGGGCACGGGAGATGACGGCGCGACAGGGGCAGGGACTTCGGACGGTGCAGGCGCCGTTCCCGTTTGCTTCGTGGCAGGAGCAGGCTTCCGGGACTCGATGAGACCGCCCATGTCCTTCTTCGGAATGTTGTTCTCATCGCGGAACTTCTCGAGCGCGCTGCCCTTGCGGGACGTGATGTCGTTGGCATCGTCCTCGTTCTTGATGATGTAAGGCGTGATGAAGATCAGGAGGTTCACCTTGTCGACACTGGTGGTCTTGGATTTGAAGAGCCAGCCGAGGAGCGGGATATCTCCGAGGAACGGGACCTTGGTCTCGCTTGACGTCACATTATCGCGGATCAGGCCGCCGATCACCATGGTCTCATGGTCCTTCACAACCACCGTCGTGGTCGCCGATCGCTTGCTGATGCTGGGGCCGACCTGGTTCGGATTGAGGCCCGCCGTCTGGATCACGTTCGAGATCTCCTGGTAGACATCGAGCCGCACATTATCGTCCGACGTGATCTGGGGAGTGATCTTGAGGCTGATGCCCACGTCCCTCCGGTCGACAGAGGTCAGGATGGCGCCTCCTCCCGTGGAGGGGGTCTGGGACTGGCCGGTGATGAAGGGGATGTTCTCTCCCACCATGATCTCGGCCTTCTGATTGTCGGTCGTCAGGATGTTGGGAGTAGAAAGAATGTTCACTCCGCTGTCGCTCTGGAGGGCCCGCAGCAGGGCGCCGATGTTCAGGAACTCGACCCCGTTGAACTTGAAGGTGCCTTTCACCGCACCGATCGAAAGACCGGTGAAGTTGGCGAAGGCCGCCGGTCCCTGGACCGTGGCCTGCCCGATATTTCCGCTGGTGCTTCCGAAGTTCGTCCCGCCAATGACGCTCGTCTGATTGCTTCCCTCGAGCTTGTTCATGTTCGCGGCCTGGAACTCGAACCCGAGTTCGCGGGACTTCGAGAGGCTCATCTCGATGATCGCCGCCTCGACGTAGACCTGCCGCCGCCGGATATCGAGCTTCTGGATGACATCCTTCACGGTTTCATAGTCGCCCGGCGAGGCGACGATGATGAGCGAGTTCGTGAGCTTGTCCGCAGTGACGGTGACCGCTCCTTCAAGGATGGTGGCGGGTCCGGCGGGCGGGGCTCCCGGCTGCGGAACGGGCAGCCGCGACACCAGCGCCTGCATCACCTTGGCGATGTCCTCGGCGTTGGCGTATTTCAGGTAGAAGACGTTGATCTTGCCCTTGCCGCTGGGCGCGGGCATATCCATGGCCTGAACCAGCGTCTCGATCTTCCTGATGGTCGAAACGGAATCGGTGACGATGAGCGCATTCGTTGCCGGGTAGGCGATGAGCGAACCGTCCTTGGTGAGCAGCGGCGTAAGGGTCCGGACGATCTCCTGGGGGTTCACGTAGGTCAGGCGGATGAGCTTCGTGACATAGCCCTCGCCCTTCATGCCGTCGTCCTGGATGACCTTGAGACCGCTCTGTCGTGCAGTCGCCGTCGGTACGATCCGGATGATTTTGCCGTCCTCGACGGCGGTGAAGCCCTTGATCTCTAGTGCGGACAGGAAGACCTGATAGGCCTCGTCGGGAGAGATCTTGGTGGGGGTCATGAGCGTCACCTTGCCCGTGACCTTCTCATCGAGGATGAAGTTCTTCCGGGTATACTCGCTCATGACCTTCACGAGCGCGGCAATATCGATGTTCGAGAAATTGAGGGTTATGAAGTCGTCGCTGGACTTGATCTTCGGCACTTCCCGTTGTTCCGGCGCAGGAGGTGCGCCGGTCTGGCCAAGGGCCGCGAGAGCAGGTAAAAGCCCTGCGAGGAGCAGGGCCGTGATCTTGTTCACTTATTACCTCCGGATCGGATATGACACAGCTGCGCGGGAGCTCCCGGGACGAGGAGGCGCGGAGATACCGACCGCAGCGGCTATCCACGCTTCCCGTCAGAGCGTCAACGGATGTCGTAGTTGAGGGTCTGTCGTTGACCGTTGCGGAGCAGGTCGATGGAAATGCGTTTTTCGTCCTTCAGCCCCTGGTACATCTGGAAGAATTTGGCTGGCTCATCCACGTCCTGAGAGTTGACCCGTTGGACCACATCTCCGTTTATCAGACCGATCTTCTCATAGATGCTGCCGGGCACGATTTCGCTGAGGCGGAACCCCACGGTCTTTCCCTGCTCCATATAGGGCAGTGCGCGGGCCTGAGTCAGAATCTGGCCGAGGTTCTCTGTGTTCGAAGCGACCTCTCGCTGGTCTACGAGGAACCTCCCGTCCGACAGCTTCCGCACCGTGTTCCCCGGGGCCGCCTTCGCCACGTTCACGATCTTGGTGTCATCGACGACTTGGATCTCGGTGACGGTGCCATCGGGTCGCTTGAGGGACACGCGGTCATGTTTTACCTTGACGAGCCGCGATCCGTCGGGAAGGCTCTGATCGAGGCGGTAGAACGCCTGAACGTTGGTTGCGTCTTGCAGGACAGCACCGGCGAACGTCCCTCCCTCCACAGTACCGATGAGCGTATAGGCCGAAGTTTCTGCGGATGCCGGACTTGCCGCCGAGGTCTTGCCCTCGCCGAACATTCCCCGCTCCAGGATGGAGGAGTACTCCGATAGCTCCTTGCGCGCAACCAAGGGCGAGCGTTCCGCCGACATCGGACCGGTGAACGTCGGTGCCGCTTCCAAGCTCCTGCCGATCACCGAATCCACCGTGTCGGCAAGAAAATACGCCGCAAGCGTCAGAAGCGCAAGAAGCGAAAGAGTATATAACTTGCCGCTTTCCTTCATGTTTTTTCCACCCCAGGAATTATACTCTCAAGGCTCTGCAATGTCAATTCTTTTGCAGAAACGCACGTGAAAACACGACTTATTGCGCGGATTCAGACTTGAGGAAGCACCTGCGGCAAAAACCATGGGCACGACAGCGGCCGCCGAAGAGATCCTGCAACCGACCCTGATCAGCAACAGTTCTATGTCCTTCTCGAGGGGCGAGCCGAAAGGCGTCTGTCGGAAGATTTGGCGTATCGCCATGACAGTGGAAGACCTGAGCTATCCCTCCGCCCGCGGAAGATTCGCGCTTGCAGGGTTCCCGAAGGCCCTCATCCGCGAGTTCGGTCTCCGACAACCGATCTCCTTGTGGCCGTCGGTAAACGCGCGCGCTCAGGACTGTCCGCAACTGAGCACCGAGCAGACGCCGAGAACGCCCGTTTTCGCACGGACTGCAAGCTTGATGCTTGCCTCGCGGCTGACTCAGAGCGTCCCCTTCAACCGTTCTTGACGATAAGCACAGGGGACGACCCCGGTCAGGCCTCGATGGCGCCGGCACCCCCTGACGCCACGAGTTGCTCAAGCTTCGTGATCGACGCTGGCTCACCGAGAATGATGAGCGTATCCAGTGCATCGATGCGAGTCTGGGAGTCCGGATTAAAGACCATCTTGCCCGTTGCCTTCTTGATGCCGACAATGATAACGCCGGTCTGCTTTCGGAATCCCGAACTGAGAAGGTTCCCGCCCACGCAGTAGGACCCCTCGGGAATGCATATCTCCTCCATCTGCAAGTCGATATGGTCCCTGCCCGTTGCGATCTCGATGAAGTCGACCACGTTCGGCCGCAGAATGGCCTGGGCCATGCGGCTCCCTCCGATGTGATAGGGCGAGATCACCTTGTTGGCGCCGGCGCGTTTGAGCTTGATGTCAGACCCCTCCTCCCCTGCTCGCGACAGGATAAAGAGGTCCGGGTTCAGCCCGCGGGCAGTCAGGGTGATGTAGACATTCTCCGTGTCCGACGTGACGACGGAGACAAGCCCCTTGGCGCGCTTGATGCCGGCCTTGAGCAGCGTCTCGTCCTCGGTCGCGTTCCCCCGGAGGTAAGGATATCCCTCCTGCTCCAGCTTGTCGATCACTTCCGGCTTGTTTTCCACGACAACAAAGGGCAACGGTTTGGCCGAGAACTCCTTGCAGATCAGCGAGCCAATCCTGCCGTAGCCGCAGATGATGTAATGGCCCTTCAGCGATTCAATCTTCTTCTCCACTTTCTGCCTCCCGAGATAGCGCTGGAACTGTCCTTCGAACATCACTTGGGCAATCTTGCCGACAGTATAGAACAAGATCGTCACCCCTGAGACGATAAGGACCATGGTGAACAGGCGACCCGCCGGACTCAAGGGATGCACCTCCATATACCCTACGGTGCTGATCGTCGTTACGGTCATGTAGAGCGAATCGAGTAACGACCACCCCTCGACCGACATGTAGCCCGCCAAGCCGAAAGCGACCAGCAGGATCAAGGCAAAAAGTGCGGTTCTGAGCTGCCGGAGAGGATTCACAGTCATGACAGAGCCTTCCCGGCCTCGCCCGACGAGTCCTTCACATCGCCCCCCGTAAAGAACAGGAAGGCCATGACCGGCCTCCGCGAAGCCTGGGTAGTGACGAAATGGATGCTGGCGAAGGCATATCCTTTCGCCGACCATTCGTTCACAGCGCGCTCGATCTCCTCATCCGTCACCGTGCTGATCTCAATGACCTTGTATGTCATGTTCGGCATTATAGAAGATATGTCGCTTTTTTTCAATGTTGCCTGCACTTGCCCGGCGAGGAGGCACAACCGACATCCAGAGGCCTCTCGGCGCTCCGTTGAGTCTCGCTCAAAAGATCCCTCGGCCGCTGCCATTTCTCCGAGAAGGCAAAGATGCCTGGCAGAGCCGAGCTAGATCCGGTGGCAAGAACAGTCGAGACCTGTTCATTGGATCCTGAGAAAGACATGATATAAATGTTAATCCCACAACTAATGGTTGTGCACGGAGCATTCCCTAGAAGGGCAGGTCAGCATCCTTTCGCATGCGTTCTTTGTCCACTGGGATATCCACCGGTTTGTCGCAACGGTCCTCACAGCGGTCAACTCGGTCGTGGTCACCTCTTGACTTCGGCCAAGAGAAGAGAGATTATATGTACGAGAAGTTCGGAAGTGTTTGCAGGACAGTGTGCCGCGAAGGTCCAAACTTCGCGGCTTTTTTGTTCTGCGGCTTCATGTGCTTCGAAATCACGGTAAGGAGGTCCGGCGAGATGTCAATCAAAGGAACCGTCAAATGGTTCAATGATTCCAAGGGATTCGGGTTCATTGAACGAGAGGGCGGAGGGGATGTCTTTGTTCACTTCAGCGAGATCGAAGGCGAAGGCTACAAATCCCTGCGGGAAGGCGATGAGGTCACTTTCGAGGTGATCGACAGCCCGAAAGGCCCGAAGGCGGCACATGTCGTCAAAGCAGTAAAAACAGCAGCTTGAAGGATGGGCCCTGCTCCTTGCAGGGCCTGTTTCTCTTCGAAGAGCCGTCGGCTGTAGCACGCACTGTTTTGCGGCAGCTCAACCCTGCATATCACCCTTCGGAAGATTGAAATATCCGATCTTCAGCTTCGGGAACTCTTTCTTTAGGCGTCTAAGGAGTGTCCGCACACCAATCGCCGAGCCTTGGGGCCTGGTCACCGAACTCATATAGAGTGCGGGATCAATAGAAAAGTTCCGCATCTGAATGAGGTCGAGCCTCGTCCTCGCGATGAGCTTGAACAGCTTCTCGACCTCATCCTGTCTGTCCGTATATCCCGGAAAGATGATATAGTTAAGGCTTGTGAACAGGCCAATCTTCTTTGAAACGGCAACCGATTCCATCACATCCTCAAACCGGTATCCCCGCGGACGATAGTACTCATGGTACCGATCCTTATCGCATGAATTCAGGCTGACCCTGATGCTGTCTAGTCCGGCATCGCGAATCGCTCGGATGCGATCGGAAGAGAAGCCGTTTGTGTTGAGATTTATTACGCCCCGCGTTGTCGCTTTTCTCATCATCAAGACGGCTTTCACGAGTGTCTTCGACTGAACAAGCGGTTCGCCTTCGCAACCCTGGCCGAAACTCACGAT
>JBAIYC010000455.1:0-3791 GCA_037916085.1 Nitrospirota bacterium
ATCCCCGACGTGACAGCAACGGTCGTGTCCGCTCCCGGCGTGGACATCGAGGCATGCCGCAGGATCGCGGAGGAGCTCGGCGCCAAGTTCCGGGTCAGGGAATATAATGTAGTAGGGTAGCCTGCCTTCCCGTAACACTCTGTTGCACAACCATCCCCCGAAAATACCCTTCTTTTTTTCTTTACTCAGTTTCGTTGGTGTCGCTATACTCTCGATGGGCTGATGGCCCTTTTCGATCATTGCCGCGGATCTTGTTCCGCTGATGATATGCGGCGATCGCCGACGATGAAAGAGGAGCCGGTCGCTTCCTTATCTATATTCTTCAATTTCTCGACTCCCCCGTGTGATTTCAGCATCCTCGTGCAAGCGGATGTTCCGTCCCGTTTGAGAAGAACACGCAGAAAAGGTCGGCGGTTGGCAGTCGATCCTGTTGAAGGTCAGGATATAGGATGTTATTCCTACCCAAACATCATGCATCACATTTGTTCGTCCTGGAGGCTGCTATGCAACGTATGGGAATGATCGTACTCCTTCTGGTGTTCCTATTCTCTTCCACTGCTGTTCCGACCCATGCCGCCACAACAGTAATTCCGAAAATCCATCGCCAGGGTGACGAAGGATTCTTTTCCGCGGCCCTTCCCCTGCCGGAGAACGTGGACCTGCGCTGGATGTGGCTCGTTGCGCGTCCCGAGGATGGTGACGTCTTCATGGTGTACGTCAAGCAGCCCACGATCGTCGATGGGAAACCGCAAGGAACGGATATGATCCTGACCGGACGGTATGGAAAGCCTGGCAAGGCGACCATAGTTATTACGGGGAAAGATACTCTCAATCCGACGGCCGCGTTCAAACCGATCATGACTGTAAGACTGAACCTGCCCGGTTCTGCAACTCCGGACCCGGAGGTCATGAAGACGTGGGCAAATAGTTACCGCGGTCGGCTCGCTTCTGCTGCATATCGCGGGGGCGATTCATTCGCGGGTTATTGGAACATGGCTGCCGCCGGTCGATACGGCCTCCAGCCCTCGGAGGGGATGACGCAGATGTCCCGGAATCGCATGGAGGAGCAGCCGGATGTGTACGATATCTTCACGGGAGCTGCGGCCATCCAGGAGAGCCTTCAGCTCGAAGTGCTCGGCTCCCGGCCAGCGAGGAACCCTGCGCAGCCAGTCTCGAAGAGCACCGGGACCAATTCCGTGACCATGGCATCGCTAGCCGGCCCTTCCGTCAAGTCACATCCTTTTGCCGCAATGCTGAAGGGGAGATCCCCGAAGGTCCCGGCCCTTGCGGCGCTGATCCCCGCTGACCAATACGCTGTCTTCTTCGCGGACATCAACAAGCAGATCGAACTGTCCGACCTCATGGAGGAGTGGGGAGGCAGTTTGCTCGAGACGATCCACGCAAGCTCCCGTGATTTCAAGCTGCGGAAGAAATTGACGCAGCAGCTCTGCCTCGAGACGGGCACGCTCACGCGCCTCTTCGGGGATCGGGTGATCGGGGCCATGGCCTTCACGGGGAACGACCCCTTCCTGAAGGAGGGAAGCGATTTTACGGTCCTGTTCGCGCTCAAGGACCGGGACCTGTTCCTGAAGCAGATCGAGAAACGGTACAGCGAAGCGGTCGCGGCACGGAAGGCGTCGCGCAGCGAGTTCTCTTCGGGCGGGAAGAAGCACCTTTCGGTGACCACCTTCGACCGACGTGTGTCTTCGTATACGGTGATTCTGGGCGACGTCGCTGTAGTCTCGAACAGCGTCGAAGCCATGAACCGGATCATTCAGGCATCGACCGGGAAGACACAGACCCTTGCCGACGCGCTCGATCTCAAATACATGCGCACGATCTTCCCGGAGGGAGATAGGAATGAGGACGTCTTCATCTATCTTTCCGACGCCCACATCCGCAAGTTGGTCGGGCCTGTTGTGAAGATCGAAGAAGCGCGCAGGATGACCTGTGCCGCGAACCTCCAGGTCCTGGCAAATGCCCGCTTCTGGTACCGCAGCGAACGGAAGCGGGAACCGACGCTCCAGAACCTGCGTGACGAAGGGTATCTGGGGACCGCCCATCTTTCCTGCCCGGACGGCGGGAACTACGCGCTCGACAAGGCCGGCGGTGAACCGACCTGTTCCGTGCACAACCGTATAGGCTATCTGACCCCGCTCACTGCGATCAAGGCCGGGTCGCCGACCGAGCGCGAGCAGGCCCAGTACCGGGCGTTCGTCGAGAACTACAACCGCTACTGGAGACAGTTCTTCGATCCCATCGGCATACGCATCAAGATGGGTGAGACCGTCCGTATCGAAACCTGCATCCTCCCGCTCATCGAGAATTCCTGGTACGACGGCCTGGTTGCCTTTTCCGGCCGGGAGCCGGGCCTGGTGAGCGACGCATCGGTCCTGCCGCGCACGATCGTTTCCCTCCGGGGTCACGTTTCGCGGGAGTGGCTCGCGAAGACGGAATTCATGAAGGACATCACGAACACGTGGGGCCTAGCGACGAACTGGCTGGGGGACGACTTTTCGCTCAACCTCTGCGACGGTCCGGTGCTGTTCACGGTGGAAGGCAGGGCCGCGGGATTCCTGGGACGGGAAGCGGGCAGGGGATCGATGGAGCCTTTGGTGATCGGCTACATCCTCTCGGCCGTCAATCTGCCGACCTATCTGTCGGTCAAAGTGACCGATCCCGAGAAGGCCGAGCAGCTGCTCCCGGCGATCTTCCTGACCTCGATGGCGCGGCACAGCGGTCCCGACGGCTTCAGTTCCGAGGCCTATTCCCAGGAGGCCTATCACGGAAAGAAGATCTCCGTGCTCAGTTTCTCGCTTGTTGTGGCCAAACTACGGCTTTACTGCACAGTTGTCGGCGACCGGTTGATCATCGCTTCTCGGCGGGATATCGTCACCGATTTGATCGATGCATCGACGAATGGGAAGACAGCGCCGGGGAATGTCGAATTTTCCGTGTACCGGACCGCATTCAACCAGATTGAGCCCGTAGTAAGCCTCGGCTACCAGGAGGACATCCGACACGCGTGCCACAAGAACCTCGCCCTGGTCGAAGTCATGCTCGGCTGGGGGAACGTGTCGCCCGACGAATTCAAGACAGCGGCCTTTGCTCTGCGGGGATATGAACCGTATTGTCCGGGCGGCGGTCGGTATTCACTGGACCCGGAGACGAATCGCGCGACCTGCTCGATCCACGGGACCGTCTGGAAGCCGATGCAGCCTGTCAGGAGTCCGGACGATTCTCCGCTCATGAAGACCGTGAACAGTCTGAAGAAGATCAATGCACGTCTTTCATTCACTCCCGAGGGGGTTATGGCCACGGTCGAGCTCCAGCGGGGAAAGTGATGGAGACGGAGCGATGAGTATCCGCGGAAGGCCTGGGCGCCAAGTACCGCATGAGGGAATATAGTGTGGTAGGGTAGTTCTCCTCCCAAACATTCTGCTGCACAGCCATCCCTCTGACATCCGCTTCTTTTTTTGGGGTCTTCTCCAAACTGAATGGGTGAGATAGCAGCATTGTTATGCTTTTGCCACCTTTCTTGCTTGCCCGAAGAAAGGTGGCCCAATCCCTGCTACACATGTTCCCGGCGCTGCCGGGGACGGGGTCAGTCGCGGGAGGTCGCATATCTATATCCCGACGAGTCGGGATGCTGTCGGACCTCCTCAGAAGGGCACCCGGCGAAAATCCTTCACGGCAGGCTCGGTCGTCCTCGGTACATTTCGGAAACTCGCCCTCCGGGCTCAGACAGTCCGAAATGTTTAACCCTCGTCCTTGGTCGCCTGCCTGGATTT
>JBAIYC010000456.1:0-34384 GCA_037916085.1 Nitrospirota bacterium
CTGCCGGTTGAGGAGTGAACATGTCCAAGAGCATTCTGATCGTGGAAGACGAAGAAACGCTGAGGGAGTCGATCAAGCGGATCTTCACGAAGGAAGGGTACGTAGTCGAGGCTGTGGATTCGGCCGAACGGGGCCTGGCCCTACTGGAGTCGAACCTCTACGATGTCATCATCTCCGATATCATCCTCCCGGGCATGGACGGGATTGAGATGCTGACCAAGGTGAGGGAGCACCTGCCGGACCAGATCTTCATCATCGTGACGGCCTATGCCTCCCTCGACACGTCCGTGAAGGCCCTTCGCGCCGGGGCCTACGACTACATCATGAAGCCGATCATCCACGAGGAGATTAAGCAGGTGGTCCGGAATGCGCTCCGTCAGAAGACCCTGCAGGCGGAGAACGTGCTGCTCAAGCGCGAGATCGCCAGGGAACACGATTTCAGCAGCATCATCGGCGAGAGCCCCGCGCTCAAGAGCATCCTCGCCGAGGTGAAGAAAGTGACGGACACGCGCAGCAACGTCCTGCTCCTGGGCGAGACCGGAACGGGCAAGGAGCTCTTTGCGAGGGTGATCCATCACAACAGCTCGCGCCGGGACATGCCTTTCGTCCCCATCAACTGCTCAGCCATCCCGGAGAACCTGCTGGAGACCGAGCTCTTCGGCCACGTGCGGGGCGCGTTCACGGGTGCGGTCGCATCCAAGAAGGGGCTCCTCGAGGAGGCGGAGGGAGGGACGGTGTTCCTCGACGAGATCGGCGACATGGGTCTTCCGCTCCAGGCCAAGGTGCTCCGCGTCATCGAGGACCAGGTGATCCGCCCCGTGGGGAGCACGAAGGGGACGAAAGCGGACATCCGCTTCATTACCGCCACGAACCGGGACCTTCGCGCCGCAGTGCGTGACGGCGTCTTCCGCGAGGACCTCTATTACCGCATCAACGTCATCACGCTCCAGATCCCGCCGCTCCGCGAGCGGAAGGATGACATCCGGTCCCTCGTCCGGTACTACCTCGATCGCTACAGTCAGGATATGGGAAAGATGGTGCGCGAGATCGAACCTCCGGCCCTGGAAATGATGGTGAACTACCTGTGGCCGGGCAACGTCCGGGAACTCCAGAACGTCGTGGAACGGGCCATCATCATCGCTGACGGCGACTGTATTACCGCCGACTGCCTCCCCGAGGGCATCAAGGGAGACGGGTCGTTCCACGAGGAGGTCTTCGACAAGAAGCTCACCATCGAGGACTACACGAAGGCCTTTATCGTGAGGTACCAGAAGCAGTTCAACGAGCAGCAGATCGCCGACATGCTGGGGATCACGCGCAAGTCGCTCTGGGAGAAGCGGAAGAAGTGGGGGATTCCGAGGGAGCGATAGGAACGGGTTGATTGCCCATGTGCCGGATGCATACGTGATTCATGGGGCCGCGTTTGCCTTTTCGGACAGATGCGGCTTTGCTGTTTTGAGGCATCTTCGAGGGCAACGTTACTCTTGCAATTCGCACGATCCTGTACTATCTTCGTGACAGGAAAGCGAGGCCCGGTTCGAGCTCGCTTCCAGGAAGAGCGGCGATGTCTGCTGGGAACGGGCCCGGTAGAGGAGAGGGGCAGGGGCTGAGTTTTGGCCGCGACCCCAGCGGGAGCCGCGGATCCAGGCTTGATTCTGGCGTTGAGAGAGATTCAATGCCACATCCCTGATCTTATTTCATGATCGGAAGTGAACGTGGACAATCAACAATGGCTGGAAGTGTTTCAGACGATCGGACGCAGGATGGCGGTCGGAATCGCCGAGTTCCTCTCCCGCGAAGGCGGAAAAGTGGCCCTCGGGAAGGGCGCAGGGGGGGACAGGACCTTTCCTGTTGACAGGTGGGCAGAGGATATCATCATCGCCGCGCTCGAAGATGTCCATCGAAGCGGCGAGCCGTTTACGCTGGTCTCGGAAGAGGCGGGCGTCCGGAAGTTCGGCGAGGGGAAAGCGGTTGTGCTCGTCGACCCCATCGACGGGAGCAACAATGCGAAGAACGGGGTGCCGTTCTATGCCACCTCCCTCGCGCTGCTTTCCGACGACAAACTGTCCGATCTGGCCGTGGGGTACGTCATGAACCTAGCGAGCGGCGACGAGTTCTGGGCGGTCCGAGGCCGCGGGGCGTATAAGAACGGATCGCGGGTCAGGACGCCGGCGACCGACAGCATCACGATCGTGGCCTATGAGGCATCGAGACCGGAGACGGACATTCCACGCGTTCTGCCGCTCCTTCAGGCCGCGAAACGCACACGGTGCTTCGGTTCGACGGCGTTGGACCTCGCCTACCTCGCGTCGGGGGCCATCAGCGTTTTTACGACGGCCACTGCGTCGAGGACCTTCGACTACGCGGCCGGCATGCTGATCCTTGAAGAGGCGGACGGCGTGATCACCGATATCGAGGGAATATCGCTCGACCACATCACGGCGGGCCTGGACCGGACCGTGCCGCTTCTCGCGACCAAGAACGACGCAACGCATGTGCGGGCGCTGTCGCTGCTTTCTGGCCGGTAAGGCCGCAGTATTGACATCCCCGGTGAATTATGTAATCATGCATTTATGGCACTAGTGAACCACACGACCCGCGAGATCAACGCGAAGATCGTCTACTACGGGCCCGGTCTCTCGGGAAAGACCACCAATATCCATTTCATCTACCATCGTATCTCTCCGACGCAGCGAGGCAAGCTTATTTCGCTCGCAACGGAGATGGACCGGACGCTCTTCTTCGACTTTCTGCCCGTGGAACTTGGCTCCGTAAAAGGCTACCGCGTCCGGTTCCACCTCTATACAGTGCCCGGCCAGGTCTTCTACAACGCCACGCGCAAACTCGTGCTGAAGGGCGCTGACGGTGTCATCTTTGTCGCCGATTCCCAGCGGTCGATGCTCGACGCGAACTTGGAGAGCCTGTCGAACCTCCACGACAACTTCGCCGAGATGGGCATCGACCTCTCGGATTTCCCCGCTGTGCTGCAGTTCAACAAGCGCGATCTGCCTGACGTGATGACCCTGGACGAGATGAATGCCAAATTGAATCCCCGGAAGGTGCCATTCTACGAGGCGGTCGCCATGAACGGGGACGGTGTGCTCAAGACCTTCGCCGCCATCTCAAAGCTCGTGCTCCAGGACATGCAGAAGCACCCCGAGCGGCATAATTTCTCCGTCGGTGACATCGCGGAAAAATCCGAGGAGCCGGCGCCGGCATCGCCGCTCCCGATGCCGTTACCGGCAGCGTCAGCGGAACCGACGCTGCCTGACGCGCCTCTTGCCGAGGCGAAACCGGAGATAGCTGCGCTCGAAAAAACGGTCGAGCGTGGTTTCCGGGTCGAACTCGGCAAGGCCGCGCTCGAGGAAGGGCAAATCGTTCTTCCCTTCGAGCTCCGGTCGCGGGAGGTGAAGGAAAAGTATCAGCTCCGCGTGACGATCAATGCAAACGAACCGGCTTCCAAGCGGTTCAAAGTGCTCGTCAAGGGCTTCAAGACGGAGTAGCCCATGAACGGCCTGAGGCTCCCATGTCCAAGGTAACCGCATTGATCCCGGCGGCCGGGATGGGCAGGAGAATGGGGCGGGCCGTTGCGAAGCAGTTCCTACCTCTCGGCGACAAGCCGATGCTCGCCCACACGCTCCTCGCCTTTCAGCGGTCGACCGATGTCGATGAGATCATCCCCATCCTATCCGAAGACGATATGGAACACTGCCTGCGGGACGTGATCGAGGCGTTCCATATCACGAAGGTGAAGACGCTCGTAGTGGGGGGCAGAGAACGGCAGGACTCGGTCTATAACGGGATCAATAGGCTTGAAAAGGACGCCGCCGTGGTGCTCGTGCACGACGGTGTCAGACCTTTCGTGACCGCTGCAATGATCAAGGAGTGCGTCGACCGCGCGCGGAAAGGCGAGTGCGTCGCAGTCGGCGTCCCCTTGAAGGATACGATCAAGGAGGTAGGCGACGACGGCTCGGTGCGACGGACCTTGGAGCGCAGCAGGCTCTGGGCCATTCAGACCCCCCAGGCGTTCCCCGCCAAGGTCCTGAAGAAGGCCTATGAGGAGTGCTATAAGAAGAAGATCGTGGGAACCGACGACGCGATGCTCGCGGAGCGAGCCGGAAACAGGGTAAGGGTGATCATGGGCAGCTACGAGAACATTAAAATCACGACCCCTGAAGATCTGGTCCTTGCTGAGGAGATATTGAAGAGACGATGACGATGCGGATCGGGACAGGATATGACGTCCATCGCCTCGTAGCCGGGAGGAAGCTCATCGTCGGAGGCGTGGACATCCCCCATGAACAGGGGCTGCTCGGGCACTCCGATGCGGATGTGCTGCTCCATGCGATCTGCGATGCCCTTCTCGGCGCGGCCGGCATGGGCGACATCGGCAAGCATTTTCCGGACACCGATCCCGCGTATAAGGGAATATCGAGTCTTGCACTTCTTGCGGAAGTGCGGCGTCTTATTGCACGTTCGGAATATCATGTGAACAACATAGATGCCACGATCGTCGCCGAACGCCCGAAGATGTCGGCCTATATTCCCGAAATGGTCGCGAACGTCGCTGCGGCGGCTGGCGCCGACCCGTCGGCGGTGAACATCAAGGCGACAACGACGGAAGGACTCGGTTTTGCCGGCAGGGGAGAAGGGATCGCCGCCTATGCTGTCTGCACGATCGCCAGGCCCTGATCGTAGTGATCGTGAGGAAGGAGGGAACATGAACGGAATCTTCAAAAGAAGGGGGCTTCTGTTTGTTGCAGCTGTCCTCTTTTTGTGCGTCACCGCCTTCGCGCAGGAGGAGAGCGGGGGACTCTATAAATGGACTGACAAGGACGGCGTTGTCCATGTGACGGACAGCTTGGACAAGGTGCCGAAGGAGTATCGTACCAAGATCCAGCAGCCCGAGCAGGGAGCAACACGCGGTAATGTTGAGATCGAATCACAATCGCCTGCGACGTCTCCGTCGCCGGTCCAAGGAAGCGGCAACGACGCCGCGCTCAAGGCCCAGTGGCAGTCAAGGATGCTCAACGCCAAACGCCAACTGCAGTATGCCGAGGAAAAATACCAGCAGCTGTATAAACGCAAGAACGACCTTCAAGCTCAGTGGGGTTCTTATGGCCCGGCGCTGCCTCCCCAGCAGGTACTGGACGAGATGAAACAGCTGGACAATGAGATGGCGAACGCAAAATCAGAGATAGACAGTGCCCGAGATCAGATCGACAACGTTATCCCTGACGAGGCACGACGGGCAGGCGTGCCACCCGGCTGGCTCCGAGAGGTCGAGTGAAGATGATCAAAGAAGTCTCCGCCAGAAGACAGTTTGCAAATGAGTGACACGATACGAAAGATCCGGAAGGACTTCCGTGCAGCATTATCCATGGACCCGGCTGCCACAAGCAAGTGGGAAGTGGCGCTTACGTATTCGGGGTTCCACGCACTGCTTCTCTCCCGGCTTGCGCACTGGCTGTGGAAACGCCGCGTACCGTTTGTTCCTCGTGCGTTGTCGCAGTTCGCGCGGTTCCTCACTGGTATCGAGATCCATCCCGGTGCGACGATCGGGGCGGGGCTGTTCATCGACCACGGAATGGGCGTTGTCATCGGCGAGACCACCGAGATCGGCGATAACGTCACTTTGTTCCAGGGCGTGACCTTGGGCGGCACGGGAAAACAACGCGGCAAACGTCACCCCACTCTGGGCAGCCATGTGGTTGTTGGCGCGGGGGCCAAGGTGCTGGGTCCCATCACCATTGGGGACTATGTCAAGATCGGCGCGAACTCGGTGGTGCTCCAGGACGTCCCGGACCATTCCACGGTCGTCGGCATTCCTGGCAGGATCGTGCGGATCAAGGATGAGCGTGTCGCCGACGAGGCTCTCATGGACCACATTCATATCCCTGATCCGATTGCGGACAGATTCATCGATCTTCAGGTTCAGATTGACGCTTTGAAAAAGGAACTGGAGAACATCAAAGAAACGGGACGTTAGATCCACAGCAAGATCGATATTGTCCTTTGCGTGGAGCCGTTCTTTCCCACCGCTCTCATCCTTCTTATTCGTTCACGATTCGGTAGCTGTGCGTGATCGTCCCCGCCTTCGCGAGGGTCGCTCCGACGGAACAGTACTTGTCCAAGGACAGTTCAATGGCCCGTTCGACCGCATCAGCCTGGACGTCCTTCCCCGTGACGACATACTCGATGTGGACCTTTCTGTAGATCTTCGGATAGTCCTCTGATTTTTCTCCCTTCACGTTCATCTCGAGCCCGGAAACGGCCTGTCGCTTCTTTCGAAGGATCGAGATGACATCCATGCCCGTGCATCCGCCAAAGCCTACGAGCAACAGTTCCATAGGACGGAAACCGCTGTTGTGCCCTCCTGCAGCATCATCGGCGTCCATGAGGAGGGAATGACCGGAACTTGCCCTTCCGCTGAACTCCATATCCGTTTCTTTTGTCAGCCTTACCTTTGCTTCAACCATGTTTGTCCTCCCGTGCATAGAAAGTGATGTGATGATAGCACAAATCCCGAAAATCCATACATGCGTTTTAGGTGATAATGCCAAAAAATACCGCCCCGAATTTTGTGAACGTATATTATTCAATATCAAAATGTTATCTATGGATAGACATCTATGTTTGGTATAGTTACCAAAAGAACATCATAATGACAAGATTTGTAATTTATTTAACATTCTGATTATACAATGAATAAATTGTGTAATTATACAACTGGCACTGGCAATATAATTGCACACTGATATGTTTCATGTTGTGTTAGTA
Organism: Nitrospirota bacterium; assembly: GCA_037916085.1. Lineage (GTDB taxonomy): Bacteria > Nitrospirota > UBA9217 > UBA9217 > UBA9217 > JAKAHZ01. The sequence continues at coordinate 6,781 of JBAIYC010000456.1, forward strand.
TTCAAACTCAAGAATTACCAATAGTTACACAAATCTATCGTGATTAGGTGTTTATGAGACAATAAGTTTTTCTTATTTGACAAAAGAAGTCCTTTGCTGAATACTTCACTACCTCTTAAGCATAAACATGTGCATTTGCTTTGAGCACCTCTGCATCATTTGTTGCGGCATATCATCTCTTTTTCGACATCCGTGAATATCGCTTCCGCATGACCGACTCAGCGTGGGAAATGCGGCTTGCGTACTTAATTCATACCATCTGCAGCGAAAGGGGGAGGCCTCATCACGCATATCTGAACACAGCCGTAAGCGATCCCAGTAATACTCCAGATACGACGCCGATGCAGCGGTTTTTTGCAGCACATCCCACAATTCATTCAGCACAATTCCTGAAGGAGGGTTCCACATGAGCAAAGATGCAAAGACACCAATGCTTGACGAGCTCGAAAAAGGTCAGTGGCCGAGTTTTGTGAAAGAGATCAAGAAGGCCGCAAAGAAGAGCAATACGGCACAGGACCTGCTCGGCATACTGGAGAGATCCTACAAGGACAAGGTCACCCACTGGAAGCATGGCGGTATCGTGGGCGTCCTCGGTTACGGCGGCGGCGTCATCGGCCGCTACTGCGACCTTCCTGAAGAGTTCCCCGGTGTGGCACATTTCCATACCGTGCGCGTCAATCCGCCGTCAGCATTCTTCTATACCTCAAAGGCTATGAAAGAGCTGTGTGACATCTGGGACAAGTATGGCAGCGGCCTCACCAACCTGCACGGTTCCACGGGCGACCTCGTGTGGCTCGGCACCCAGACCGACAAGCTGGAGCCCATCTTCTCGGAGATCACGGCGAAGGGCTGGGACCTGGGAGGTTCCGGCTCCTGCCTCCGTACCCCGAGCTCCTGCGTCGGCATGGCCCGCTGCGAGTTCGCGAACATCGACACCATGTCGATCTGCCACGAAATGACCCACGCGTTCCAGGACGAGCTCCATCGTCCGGCATTCCCCTACAAGTTCAAGATCAAGGTCTCCGGCTGCGCCAACGACTGCACCGCGTCGATCGCCCGCGCCGACCTGTCGATCATCGGCACATGGAAGGACAATATCCGGATCGACCAGGCTGAGGTGAAGAACTATGCCAAGAGCATGAACATCGCCGAAGAGGTCGTTGGGATGTGCCCGACCAAGTGCATGAGCTTCGACGGCAGCAGCCTGAAGATCAACGACAAGGACTGCAACCGCTGCATGAACTGCATCAACCGGATGCCGAAGGCTCTCCGCCCTGGCATGGAGAAGGGTGCAACCATCATGCTCGGCGGCAAGGCCCCGATCGTGACCGGCGCGCTCATGAGCTGGGTCATTGTCCCGTTCATGAAGCTCGAAGCCCCCTATGACAACCTGAAAGACCTGATCCGCAAGGCTTGGGAGTGGTGGGATGACAACGGCAAGAACCGCGAGCGTATCGGTGAGCTCGTCGACCGCCTCGGCATGCGCTCCTTCCTCGAGGCAACTGGTCTTCCGCCCGTGCCGCAGATGGTGAAGGCACCGAGGACCAACCCGTACGTGTTCTGGGCACCGGGTGAAGTGAAGTAATCTCTCACACTACCTATCGAGAATTCTATCAAGGAGGAAGACCTAGAATGGCTGACAAACCGAAGAGAATAACGGACCTTGGTTCACCCGATTATCATAAATTCCTTCCCCCGGTGATCGCGAAGAACTACGGGAAGTGGAAGTATCATGAAGTCATCAACCACGGAACGATGAAGCACGTCTCTGAGACGGGTGACGAACTCTACACCGTCCGCATGGCCACGCCGCGCCTCGTGAGCACGGACTTCATTCGCGAGATGTGCGACATCGCGGAGAAGTACAGCGGCGGCCATCTCCGCTGGACGACCCGCCACAACGTCGAGTTCTTTCCCGAGAAGGGACAGGTGGACGCCCTGGTCGCCGACCTCAAGAAGCGTGGCCACCTCGTGGGCGGCATCGGCTACGGTATCAGCAACGTGGTGCATACGCAGGGCTGGGTGCACTGCCACACGCCCGCGACCGACGCCTCCGGCGTCGTGAAGGCGGTCATGGATGAGCTGCATGAGTACTTCACGACCAAGAGCCTTCCGGCACGCGTCAGGATCGCGCTCGCCTGCTGTCTGAACATGTGCGGCGCCGTGCACTGCTCCGACATCTCGATCCTCGGCATCCACCGCGTGCCTCCCAAGGTGAACGAGGCGACGCTCGCGAACCAGTGCGAGATCCCGACGACCATCGCCTCCTGCCCCACGGGCGCCATCAGCCCGAACCCGGCGACGAAGGCCGTGAAGATCAAGGAAGAGCGCTGCATGTACTGTGGCAACTGCTATACGATGTGTCCTTCTCTCCCGATCGCAGATGGCCACGGAGACGGTATCTCCATCTGGGTGGGCGGCAAGGTGTCGAACGCCCGCGGCGTACCCCGCATGTCGAAGCTGGCGATCCCGTTCCTCCCGAATAATCCGCCGCGCTGGCCAGAGGTCGTGAAGGCCGTGAAACACCTCGTCGAGGTCTATGCGGCGAACGCGAAGAAGCACGAGCGCATGGGCGAGTGGATCGAGCGGATCGGGTGGGAGCGGTTCTTCAAGCTCACCGGCCTGCCGTTCACGTATCAGCACATCGACGACTTCACCTTTGCGCGCGATACGTTCCGGATGACCCCCACCTTCAAGTGGGAATAGTGTGTTGTGATGCCGGCCCCGGTGGTTCGACCGGGGCCGGTTTTTGCGCTCCAGCAACCTAATCTTTCTACCAGGGGGAAATCATGGACGCCCAGGAACTGCAGAACAAGATATACGAATATGTTCAGACGAACATGGGAAAGAAGAAGCTGAAGGCCGGGGACATCAAGAAGACGATGGTCGCTGCGGGAGCCACTGACGAAGAGGTGAAGGCCGCGATCCGAGAACTGGTCGACGGCGGCAGGCTGGTCTATTCGTACTTCGGCGGCAGCTTCATCGAAATTCCTCACAAAGAAGGTTCCGCCAATCCCTAGGAATGGCGATTCTTCCGAGACTGGTTATCTCAGCAGTGCGGGGAGGGCTTGGCAAGACAACGCTCTCCCTCGGGATCATTGCAGCATGGCGGAGCTGGGGCAGGATTGTTGTCCCCTATAAGAAGGGTCCGGACTTCATTGATGCTGGATGGCTCGGGGCTTCGGCGGGGAGATCCTGCCATAATCTCGATCTTTTTCTGATGGAAGAGGAGACCATCCGCAGATCCTTTGTCCGGTACAGCAGAGGGGCGGATGCGGCGGTCATCGAGGGCAACAGGGGTCTCTTTGACGGCGTCGACGAGTCGGGCGCGTACAGTACGGCGCGGCTCGCAAGGGTTCTCGGCGCTCCTGTGATTCTGATCGTCGACTGCACCAAGTCGTCCAGTACCGTCGCAGCGGTCGTGCTCGGCTGCCGGCAATTCGATACGGCAGTGACCATCGGCGGGGTCGTTCTGAACAACGTGGCGTCCGGGAGGCAGGAATCGGTCATCCGCAAGGCCATCGCGCAGAGCAGCGGCGTCCCGGTGGTGGGTGCCGTTCCCAGACTGCGGCGGGGTGAATTCCCCGAGCGGCACATGGGGTTGACACCTTTTCATGAGCACCCCGATGTTGAGTCCGCCATTGCCGCGTCGGCGGCAGTTGCGAAGCAGTATCTTGATCTTGATGGGCTTTGGCGAATCGCAGGGGAGGCCGCCCCGCTCCGTCCGTATCAGGATGCGGCTTGGGATCGAGAATCCGGGGACCGGCCGCTTATCGGTGTCATCCGGGACCGGGCCTTCCAGTTCTACTATCCGGAGAACCTGGAAGCTCTCGAACGTGCAGGTGCGGATGTACTAGAGATCAATGCGCTGAGAGACCGGCTTCTTCCGGACATCGACGCGCTCTATATTGGCGGTGGTTTCCCGGAGACGCAGGCCGCAGAGCTGGCCGCCAACACGTCCTTCTGCAGTTCGCTTCGGGCCGTTGCGGAATCCGGGCTCCCGGTCTACGCGGAGTGTGGGGGGCTCATCTATCTGGGAAGGAGCCTTCGCGTCGGGGATGTGGTCCATCCCATGACATCGGTGCTTCCGGCGGATTTCATTCTGGAAAAGAGACCGCAGGCGCATGGCTACACGGTCCTTGAAGTAAGCGGTGCCAATCCGTTCTTTGACAGGAACAGCACGGTGCGGGGCCACGAGTTCCATTATTCGCGGATCGTGAACATCGACGAATTGCCTGGCATGGTCTTTACCATGCGCCGCGGAAAAGGTATCGACGGCACCCGGGACGGAGTGGTATATAAAAACGTACTGGCGACGTACACCCACATTCACGCCTTGGGAACGCCCCAATGGGCGGCCGCGATGGTGTCGCGTGCGAGAGTATTCCGGGAGCGGAAGATCAAGAAGGTGCAGTAATGAGGGAAGAGGGAAAGTCGGCCCCTAGGTGCCCGTTCTGCGGTTCTGATCTGATGCGGCCATCGGAAATAACCGTTGGCGACGCGGAGCAATCGACAGGCGGCACCTGCTCGTGCGGGGCCCTCTTCCTGGTGGATCCGACAGGCAAAAACGTCGGCACCATGATGGCTCAGGCCCTCAACATGATGACGGAAGAGCTCAAGAAGGGCATCGGCGAACTGGTCCCTGATGAGGATTATCAGGATGCAGTCCTCAGCTACGACTGGAGGACGCACCGCTCAACGGGGGTCAGCCAAGGCTATATGGACGGCTACGGCAGGCTCTATATCTTCAAGATCAGGAAGAACCCCTGACCGGCTGCGGCAGCGGATGCGAAGAGATGCAGCAGCATTCGGCAAGCGACCGTATTGATCGTGCATCGATCATGCGATTGTCATTAGGACACAGAGACGCGTATGAAACGCGTCCGTGATATTTCAGAAAGGGGAAAGAAACATGGGAACGATTACAGTAAAAGGCAAGACGATTGAAGTGGATGAGGACGGTTTCTTGGCCAACCTGGACGATTGGAACCTGGATGTGGCCAACTATTTTGCCGAGGTGGAAGGCATCGCGATGACCGAGCAGCACTGGGAAGTCGTCAACTTCCTTCGCGACTACTACAAGCAGTATCAGATCGCTCCGATGATCAAGATCCTGGTGAAGGAGATTGGCAAGAAGCTTGGTCCGGACAAGGGGAACACCAAGTACCTCTACGAGCTCTATCCGGGCGGACCGGCAAAGCAGGCCTGCAAGATCGCCGGTCTTCCGAAGCCGACCGGCTGCGTATAGACTTCTAAACACCTGCGTTGCTGTCATGCTTGGGGAGCGGCGTGTGCTTCTGACCCGGCTTGCGGGATTCGTCTCGGGACAGCCGCAGGGTACTCATTCATCTGTTGAGGAGGAGCTGGCAGCATGATCATGGTAATGGTTGACAAGAACAAATGCGACGGCGACGGCACCTGCGTCAATGTCTGCCCCCAGCAGGTCTTCAAACTCGAGGGCAGCAAGGCGGAGCCGGTCAATATGTCCGAATGCATCAATTGCCAGACCTGTGTGGAGAACTGCCCACAGCAGGCGATTACGGTGCAAGAGATGTAAACAACACATGCTTCAGGCAGGAAGGGGATAGTTGATGAAATTATCCCCTCTTTTTTTCTCTTAACTCACTATCGCAGGGAGGTGATTCTATGAAATTGGCCGCTTTCTTGAGTGACTGGAGAAGGACGGAGGACTCGCTTGAGCGTATCAAGGCGGAGAAGCTGGGCGTGATCCTTGTCGGGAACGGGATCTACCATGCTGTGATCAAGGAAGGCGGGAAGGACTCCCCAGTGCTGTCGAAGGCAGGAGCCACTTTCTACGCGCTTTCCGATGATCTGGAGACCCGCGGATACACCGCGGCGAACGTGAATTCGAAGGTGAAGCTCATAAGCTACGGTGACATCGTCGATCTCATCATGAGCGAGTACGAGAAGACCGCGTGGCTGTAATTCTTCAGGGGATACTCATTTTAGACAAGGGAGGACCAAATGGCTGAACTTACGATTGGTGTTTTCTCATCCCTCGTTGGTTCCATGTCGCTTGATTTTTCTTTCAAGCTCGCCGAAGCGGCGATGGCCAAGGGCCACAAGGTGAACATGTGGCTTTCCGGAAATGCGGTGATGATGGCAAAGAAGGGCCAGAAGGCATTCAAGGATTATTCGCACAACGAGAAACGAATGAAGGAACTCATCGGTAAGGGCATGGAGATTACGGTGTGCGAGGCCTGCGCCGAGGCAAGAGGCTATCACAAGGAAGATACGCCGGAAGGAATGAAGCGCGCCAGCATGGACTGGTATCTCGCGAAGACCGTCAAGACCGACCGTCTTTTCCACATCGGAGGTGAGTAATGGGCGCAGTCAAATTGTTGTTCGTTGTCCAGAGGCCGCCGTACAAGAGCGAGAACCCCCGTCTGGCCCTCACCCACGCCATCGCGAGCCAGACTGCCGAGATTTACATGGATGAAGGGGATTCCGTTGTACCCACTGTCGTGCTCGTGGGCGACGGCGTGCTGAATGCGGTCAAGAATCAGCAGGCAATGAAGCTCTACGGGGTCACGAGCACCGAGAGCCACATTAAGAACAGCCTACTCATCGATATGCCGATCTGGGTCTGCAAGGAGGATATGGCGCGCCTGGGGCTCAAAGAAGACCAGATGATCACGGACGCCGAGGAACTGGGCGCCGAGCTCAAGACGAAGTTCGTGTCCTACGCGGATATCCAGAAGGAAATGGAGTCAGTAAAACACTTGCTGTTCTTCTAGCCGCAGGGGGGGAGCGGTTTCAAACGATGACGCTGAAGGATGTGCTCAAACAAAAGAAACCTGCTATCGTACAGAAGTGGTTTGATGCTGCCCTGGCAAATTACCACAGGGACGCCCAGGGGCTGTTGCGGAAGACCAAAGCGCAGTTCACGAATCCCGTCGGCTTCGACCTGGCACAGGGGCTTGACGGGCTCTTCGATGCCCTCCTGCAGGGAATGATCTCTGACAATGTCTCGACGTTCCTCGATGCGATCGTCAGGATCCGTGCGGTCCAGGATTTTGCACCATCCGAGGCACTGGCGTTCCTGCTGCGCATCAAACAGATCGTGCGGGAAGAGCTGGATCAGGAAACGCTCGCTGAGGCCCGTATCCTGGACGCATTAGCTGCGTTTGACGGCGCTGCCGACGACCTGGCTCTCTATGCCTTCGACCTGTACATGCGCTGCCGGGAGAAGATCTACGATCTCAAGGCTCAGGAGGCGCGGAACCTGACGTACCGGCTGCTCCAGAAAGCGCAATCGATCGAAGAAAAGAAAGAATAACGCAAGTCACGACGGCAGTATCTTGATCTCTTACGAAACGAGGTAACGCTATGAAAGCCATCGTATCATTCATTGCAGTGCTCCTGCTGGTGGCGATCGGCTACATGGGGGGGAGTGCGGGGAGCGCGACGAGGTTCCTGCTCGGCGTGGTCGTCCCGTATTCGGCGTTCGCGATCTTCGTCGTGTTCATGATCGTGCGCATCCTGAAGTGGGCCAGTTCGCCGGTGCCGTTCCGCATCCCGACCACGACGGGGCAGCAGAAATCGCTGCCGTGGATCAAGGACAGCAAGATTGAAAGTCCGTCCACGGGCCTGGGCGTCATCGTCCGTATGGCGTTGGAGGTCCTCGCATTCCGCTCGCTCTTCCGGAACCTCAAGACACAGACATACGAGGGCGGCAGGCTCGCATATGGCGAGGCCAAGTGGCTCTGGATGGCCGGTCTGGCCTTCCACTATTCCTTCGCCATCATTCTGTTCCGCCATCTGCGGTTCTTCATCGAGAAGGTTCCTGCATCCGTCCAGCTGGTCGAGGGTCTCGACAGTTTCCTGCAGATCGGCGCGCCGCTGCTCTACCTGACCGACGTCGCTTTGCTTGCCGCAGTGACCTATCTGTTCATACGGCGCGTCGCTCTCCCGCAGGTCAAGTACATCTCGCTGATCGCCGATTATTTCCCGCTTTTCCTGATTCTCGGGATCGGCGTGACCGGTGTGCTCATGCGGTACTTCACCAAGACCGATATCGTGAGCGTGAAGATGCTTGCCATGGGCCTGATCAGCTTCAGTCCGACTGTGCCTGAGACGATTGGCCCCATGTTCTTCACTCACCTCCTCCTGCTCTCGGTCCTGTTCGCCTATTTCCCCTTCAGCAAGCTGGTCCACATGGGCGGCGTGTTCCTGAGCCCCACGCGGAACATGGCGAATAACAATCGCATGAAGCGGCACATCAACCCCTGGAACTATCCGGTTCATGTCCACACCTACGAGGAGTACGAGAACGATTTCCGGGACAAGATGAAAGAAGCCGGGCTTCCGGTAGAAAAGGAGTAGCCATGTCAAAACTTCCGAAACCAGCTGAACTGGCGAAAGTGTCGTACAACGTACCGGCTACCGACTGGATGAATACGCCCGTCGAGTTCAAGCCCGGCATGTACTGCCACGGCTCGAAGCCCAAGAGCCTGGAGATTGTCGGATTTCCGAATCCGCGCGACTGGAGGCCTGCGGACGCCGACTGGAAGCTCCCGGAGAACTGGAAAGAGATCATCATCGAGGGAATCGCGGACAGGCTCAAGAAGTACCGGTCTTTTCGGCTCTTCATGGACATCTGCGTGCGCTGCGGCGCCTGCGCCGACAAGTGCCATTTCTTCATCGGCACCGGTGACCCCAAGAATATGCCGGTGCTCCGCGCCGAGCTGATCCGCTCGGTCTATCGGAAAGAGTTCACGAAGGCCGGCAAGATCCTGGGCCGGATGGCAGGGGCCCGGGACCTGACCCTCGACGTGCTCAAGGAGTGGTGGTACTACTTCTATCAGTGCACCGAATGCCGCCGCTGCTCGGTCTTCTGCCCCTACGGTATCGACCAGGCGGAGATTACCATCATCGGCCGAGAGCTGCTCAACCTGCTCGGTCTGAACATCGAGTGGATTGCGGGTCCTGTGTCGAACTGCTACATGAAGGGCAATCACCTAGGCCTCGAACCGCACACCATCGTCGGCAATCTCGACTATATGCTGGACGACATCGAGACCGTTACCGGCAAGCGGATCAAGCCGAGCTTCAACCGAAAGGGCGCTGAGATTCTTTTCGTGACGCCGTCGGGCGACCTTTTCGCGGACCCTGGCACCTACACTTGCATGGGCTACCTCATGCTCTTTGAGGAACTGGGCCTGGACTACACCTGGAGCACCTATGCATCAGAAGGCGGGAACTTTGGTTTCTTCACCTCCAACGAGATGGGGAAACGCCTCAACGCCAAGATCTACGCGGAAGCCAAGCGGCTCGGCGTAAAATGGATCCTTGGCGGCGAGTGCGGCCACATGTGGCGCGTTCTCACGCAGTACATGGACACCTGGAACGGCCCGGCCGATTTCCTCGAGGTCCCGAAATCGCCCATAACGGGCACCGTCTTCGAGAACGCAAAGTCCATGAAGATGGTCCATGTCGCGGAATTCACCGCCGACCTGATCAGGAACAACAAGCTGAGGCTCGATAAGTCAAGGAACGATCATCTTACGGTCACCTGGCACGATTCCTGTAACGTTGCGCGCGGCATGGGCATGCTGGAGGAGCCGCGGTATGTGCTTCGGAACGTGGTGAACAACTTCGTCGAAATGCCGGAAGACACGATTCGCGAGAAGACCTTCTGTTGCGGCAGCGGTACGGGCTTGAACGCGTCGGAGAACATGGAAATGCGCATGAAGGCCGGGTTCCCCCGGGCGAACGCGGTCAAGTTCGTCAAGGATCACTACGGTGTCAACATGCTTGCCAATGTCTGCGCCATCGACCGTGCCTCGCTCAAGGCCCTCATGGACTACTGGAATCCCGGCGTCGGCGTGTGCGGTCTGCATGAACTGGTGGCGAACGCCCTGGTCATGAAAGGGGAGAAGGAGCGTACGACCGACCTGAGAGGCGAGCCCCTTCCGTCCGCCGCTGCGAAGGAGGAAAAAGCCTAATGAAGATCTATAACGGTGGAACCATATTCATGCTGATCGCCGTTTTCCTGGTAATCGCCCTCTTTCCGTTCTACAACAACGTGGGGAAGGTGAATGCCAAGCCTGAGCCGAAGACGGACACCCCCGAGATCCTGAAATATCAGCAGGAGCACGGCGGCAAGAAGGAGTGCGTCGAGTCGAAGGAATGGATGCGCGGCGAGCACATGCAACTCCTCAACCAGTGGCGCGACTCCGTGGTCCGCGACGACAACCGCGTCTATGTGAGCAACACGAACCACAATCCATTCAATATGAGCCTTCAGAACGGTTGCATGAAGTGCCACTCGAACAAGAAGAAGTTCTGCGACGAGTGCCACAACTACCTGTCGGTGAAGCCGTACTGCTGGGATTGCCACATCCAGCCCGTGGAAAAGGAGGAGGGAAAATCATGAGCATGGATAGGAGACAGTTCCTGAAGTACTCCGGCATCGCCTCCATCCTTGGGTTTGGCGCGTCGGTCGCATCTGCAACGAACCTGATCACGGGGAAGCAGTTGCTTCCGCCGCAGGTGAGCATGAACAAGGAGGCACTTCGGGCCAAGCGCTGGGCCATGGTCGTGGATATGAGCAAGTTCAGGACCGAAGAGGACTTCCAGAAGACCATTAGCGCCTGCCATACGATCCACAATGTGCCTGACTTCCGCAAGCCCGATGGGAGCCCCGACAAGAAGTTCGAGGTCAAGTGGATCTGGAAGACGACCTACGAAAAGGCCTTTCCTGGCATGGAAAGCCAGTACCAGGGTGAGCACGTGAAGGACATGCCCTTCATGGTGCTCTGCAACCACTGCACCAACCCGGCGTGCGTTCGGGTTTGCCCGACCAAGGCAACTTACAAGCTGCCTGACGGCGTAACCATGCAGGATATGCATCGCTGCATAGGCTGCCGGTTCTGCATGGCAGCCTGCCCATACGGGGCGAGGAGCTTCAACTGGATCGATCCCCGCAGGGCGCCGAACCTCGATCCTGCGAAGGGCGGCAAGGTGAATCCCGAATATCCCACCCGCACCAAGGGCGTGGTCGAGAAATGCACCTTCTGCACCGAGCGTTTGGCGGTCGGCAAGATGCCGGCCTGCGTCGAGGCTGCCCCGGCAGGCGCGATGCTCTTCGGCGACCTGGAAGACCCGAACTCCGAGATCCGGAAGATCATCGGGGAAAAACTCACGATCCGCAGGAAACCGGAGCTGGGAACTGGGCCGGCGATCTACTACCTGATCGGAGGTGGCGAACATGCTTGAGAAAGCACTGGAAGGCAGCAAGAAGTACTGGGCGTGGGTGTTCTTCCTCGGCATCTTCGCCCTGAGCGGCACTTACTGGTACATCCGCCAGTTCAATGAAGGACTGGGTCTCACCGGCATGCACCGGGACGTGTCCTGGGGTCTCTACATCGGCCAGTTCACCTTCCTGGTCGGCGTTGCGGCCTCGGCCGTGATGCTTGTGATCCCCTATTATCTTCACGACTTCAAGAAGTTCGGCAAGATCGTGATCCTCGGCGAGTTCCTGGCCATCGCGGCGGTCACTATGTGCATCCTCTTTATCTTCGTGGACATGGGGCAACCGATCCGCATCATGAACGTTATCCTGCACCCCACGCCGAACTCGGTCATGTTCTGGGACTCCGTGGTGCTCTCCGGCTACCTCTTCATCAATGCGCTGGTCGGCTGGGTGACCCTGGGCTCGGATAAGAAGGGCGTGCCTCCTCCAAAGTGGATCAAACCCTGGATCTACCTCTCGATCCCCTGGGCCATCAGCATCCATACGGTGACGGCGTTCCTTTACTCGGGCGTCCCAGGCCGTCACTTCTGGCTCACGGCGGTCATGGCTGCCCGGTTCCTGGCCTCGGCATTCGCCGGCGGTCCGGCGCTGCTCATCATCCTTGCGCTGATCGTTCGCAAGGTGAGCAAGTTCGACGCGGGCAAGGAGCCTATCCAGGCGGTGAGCCGCATCGTAGCCTATGCCATGTTCGCGAATGTCTTCCTCCTGGGCCTCGAGTTCTTCACGGCGTTCTACAGCGGCATCCCCGGTCACCAGCATCCTTTTATCTATCTCTATAAAGGGCTGGAAGGCCACAGCGAGCTTGTCCCGCTCATGTGGACGTCGTCGATCCTTGCGGCCATATCGCTGGTCATGCTCTGGGTCCCAGCGGTACGCCGGAACGAAGGGTCGCTCGTTCTTGCCTGCATCATGCTGTTCGCGTCGCTCTGGATCGACAAGGGCTTCGGCCTCATCATCGGCGGTTTCGTGCCGAACCCCTTCGAGGAAGTTAACCCCTATTGGCCGACCTATCCCGAGACGATGATTACTATTGGCGTGTGGGCGGTCGGGTTCCTGGTGCTCACGTTCTTGTACAAGATTGCCATCTCGGTGCGGGAACAGACAGCAGGAGTGGAAATCGAGCACTAAGCGTGCTTTACTGAACAACCCCCATGAAGGCCCACCTCGACACAGGGTGGGCCTTTTTTTTGGCCGCAACTATGCTCCATTCCCGTTTGACTTCACCGGGGGGATAGTTTATTATCAGCCGTACATAGAGGACAGCATGCAGAACATCTCATCGTTCAAAGAAGGCGACTGGGTTGACGAGACCTATCTCGTCGTTGGAAAGACGATCTCCATAGCCAAGAACGGCGTTACCTACCTCTCTGTGAAACTCTCGGATAAGACCGGCGAGATCGACGGGAAGTTGTGGGACAATGCCGAGGAGATCGCAAGACGCTTTGAGCGCGAGGACTTCGTACGGGTCAAGGGCGTTGCCGCCAACTATCAAGGCCAGATGCAACTGAAGATGAAGGGCCTGGAGAAGGTCGATGATGCCAAGGTCGAACTGGCGAATTTCCTGGAAACGTCGCAGCGCGACCCTGAGGAGATGGTCAGGGAACTCGTAGGCGCCGCGGCAAGCCTCACGAACGTCCACCTGCGGCAACTCCTACAGGCGTTCCTGAACGACAAGGCATTTATGGAATCCTTTCGGCGTGCGCCAGCAGCGAAGACCCTTCACCACAACTATGTCGGCGGCCTCCTCGAGCATATCGTCGAACTTATCGCGCTCTGCCGCGACGTGGCGAGACACTTTCCCGGCATTGACGTGGAACTTCTGACGATTGGCGCCTTTCTTCACGACATTGGCAAGGTGCGTGAGCTATCGGTGCGGAAGTCCATCGAGTATACGACGGAAGGCCGGCTTCTGGGTCACATTTCCCTGGGCTACGAGATGCTTGTCGAGAAGATCGATGCCATTGGCGGATTCCCGCCCGAGCTGGCAATGCTGCTCAAGCATATCGTGCTGTCCCACCACGGGGAATACGAGTTCGGATCACCGAAGCGGCCAAAGATCCAGGAGGCGATCATCGTCAATTATCTCGACGACCTTGCCGCCAAGATTGGCAATTTCCGGTCGATCCTGAAGAAGGAAAACGTCGGCGAGGGGGATTGGACGGGCTACAACAAGATGCACGAACGGTACCTCTATCGTCAGGCTTCCTATGCGGACGAAGAGAAACCGTCTGGTACGGGAAGACCGGCCGGAACAGGACCGGCGAAGAAAAGATCGTCCGGTGGTCAGGAGGGGACCGGAAGCCTGCCCCTCGATATTTGAATCCGAGAAACTTCTCGAACCAACGTCTCCGGTGAACGAAAAAACAGAACATGCTGAATGTCATTCGCTCCATACGAGATGGTCTTTCGAAGACGCGGAAGAGTCTTGGCGACAAGATCGGTTCTCTGGTTCTCGGGGAGAAGATCGACGCGTCGCTCCTGGACGAACTTGAGACGGCGCTCATCGCATCTGATGTTGGGACTCAGACGACATCCGTCGTGCTGGCCGACCTCAGGGAGCGGTTCACGAGGAAGGAGCTGACGACGAACGATCAGGTCCGTGATCGTCTCAAAGAACTGCTGATCGAGATCCTGTCGACGAAGATCGAGGGGCTCCGCATTACGGCGATCCCGTCCGTCATCCTCATGGTTGGAGTCAACGGGACGGGAAAAACGACGACCATCGGAAAACTAGCGAACCGTCTTCAGGCCGACGGGAGGAAGGTCATGCTTGCCGCTGCCGATACCTTTCGGGCGGCGGCTGCGGAGCAGCTCTCGATCTGGGGCGAACGGAACAATGTGCCGGTCATCAAGCACAAGGAAGGCGCCGATCCGGGCGCCGTCGTTTTCGATGCGGTCTCCGCAGCGAAGGCCCGGGGAATGGATGTCCTTCTTGTGGATACGGCAGGGAGGCTCCACACCAAGTCGAACCTGATGGAGGAGCTCAAGAAGGTCCGCCGGATACTGGAACGAGAGCTTCCCGGCGCACCCCACGAGACCCTCCTGGTGCTGGATGCAACCACGGGCCAGAACGCCCTCGCTCAGGCCAGGCTGTTCCATCAGGCTGTCGGGATAACCGGCATCGTGCTCACCAAGCTTGATGGGACGCCCAAGGGAGGCATTGTATTTGCCATCACTCGTGAACTGTCCCTGCCCGTGAAGTACATCGGGGTGGGTGAGGGCATCGATGACCTGCGTGACTTCGATCCCCGGGAGTTCGTGGAAGCGATCTTCTGACGGAGTACATTCATCATTTAGCGATGGGGCGTTCCGTCACACGTTCCGTTCGCTGCCTGCTTGATTGCCGGTGTTGCCATGGAAACAATCCAGGTTGAGATATTCGGTCAGAAATACAGCCTCAAGGGCGGCGCTGATGCCGAGTATATCCGGGAACTGGCCGATGTGGTCGATTCACGTATGAAGGATGTGCAGAGAGGGACCGGCACCGCCGACGGTTACCGTATTGCGATACTGACCGCGCTAAACCTGGCTGATGAGCTCTATCGCTTGCGGTCTCAGCAGGAAGCACTGCAGAAGACGGCCGATGGAGCGCTAAAACGTCTACTGGAACTGATGCCTGTAAATCCATCTCCTTGATAAGGGCAGACAGATCATATTTCATAGATGCAATAAGTTTTAACCAATTGATAGTTTGATGATTTCTATCGATGTTCAGCGAGTTGATCATTACTTTGACCTTGCGATTTTTTTTGCTTTTTGGTATATATAGCCATAGAGAAAAAGTCCCCTGCTTTGCGCGTGACTGATATAACTTGTACCTCGTAAAAAATTTCTTTGGGAGCTATCCCCGGGAAAGGGTGAGCATGCCCAGGTTGGACTGGGTAGCCTAACTTTCCTTTATGGCGCCCACCTGGTAACCGCCAGGTCCAAGTTATCAGCACGGCAAAAGTGGGGGATTCTTTTTTGATATCCTAATTAAGAATATCCTAAATAACAATACGAGAAGGGGTGTTCATCCCCGCCCTGAACATAAATCATATTTCTGCGCAAAGAAGGAGCCAGTAAGGAAGGCTCCGGCGCTTTGAAAGTGGAACCGCACCAGCGACCTTGAAACGACGAGAAGTGCAGTCCCAGGCTCTCTGTTGTTGCCGCACGAAACCTGATCACCAGCAGAACCGTATGAATTCCATGGGGAGTTTCGATCATCATATTTCCGGGCATGGCAGCGAACGATATTCGACGGTCTCTATTGATCGTCGGGGGGCAGGGTACGCGTTGTCTCAGCCCCCGGCCGGGCCCTTGGGTGTGGAAGCTCCTCTTCGCCGATCAACGATTCACTTTCGGTAATCATGCGGTGATGTCGCCAGCCTGAACAGGTTTTGCGCTGTCCACTTTCACAGTCCCTCCGCCTTCCCGAAACATCTCTTGGGTACAAAGAAGCAGCTCTCTAGCCTTTCTTCGGTCAGCCTTGAACCGTCATCACAGGCTCCCCTCGCGTGGAGAATGCGGCCGCGCACGCTATCGGAGTTTGCCGGTCAGGAGCATATCCTTGGCCCCGGCAAACTGCTTCGGAGGGCCATCGAGGCGGACCGGTTCACGTCGCTGATCCTCTACGGACCGCCCGGCTCCGGGAAGACCGCTCTGGCCCATCTTATCGCAGAACAGAGCCAGGCCCACTTCATCCCCCTGAATGCCGTGACCGCGGGGGTCGCAGATGTCCGCCGGGTGACCCAGGAGGCCGGCGAAGAGCGTGCACGGAGCGGCAGACGGACCATCGTGTTCATCGATGAGATCCACCGGTTCACCCGCGTCCAGCAGGATGCTCTGCTTCCCGATGTCGAACGGGGGACAATTACGCTCATCGGTGCGTCGACGCAGAATCCCTTCTTCTCCATCATTCCGGCGCTCTCTTCGCGTTCCCAGATATTCGAGTTCAAGCCGTTGGAGAACGGGGACCTGAGCCGTATCATCGAACGCGCGCTGTCCGATCGAGAACGGGGTTTGGGCAGCAGGAATGTGGAACTGACCGGAGAGGCGCGGGACTTCATCATTGCGCGGGCGGGTGGCGATGCGAGGAGAGCGCTGAACGCCCTCGAGCTGAGTGTGCTGTCCACGGCGCCGGGGCCGGATGGCAGGACCTTTGTGGACCTGGCCGTGGCCGAAGAATCGATCCAAAAGAAAGCGCTGGTCTACGACGAGGATGAACACTACGACACCATCTCGGCGTTCATCAAGAGCATGCGGGGCAGCGACCCTGATGCTGCGCTGTACTGGCTGGCGAAAATGGTCGCCTCCGGCGAGGATCCGCTCTTTCTGGCGCGCAGGATCGTAATCGCGGCGAGCGAGGACGTGGGGAACGCCGATCCCCGGGCACTCGTCGTGGCCACGGCGGCGTACCAGGCCGTCGAGCGGATCGGCATGCCCGAAGGCGCAATCCCTCTGGCTCAGGCAGCGATCTATGTAGCATCGGCTCCCAAGAGCAATGCTTCGTACCTCGGGATCAAGGCCGCGATGAAGGACATCGAGCAGGGGCAGGTCATGCCCGTACCGGACCACCTGAAGGATGCAAGCTACCGGGGGGCGGCGCGACTGGGACGGGGAAAAGGCTATAAGTACCCGCATGATTATCCCGGCCATTATGTTGATCAGGATTATCTCCCGCAGAAGCGGGTCTACTACCGGCCGACGGAGCAGGGCGAAGAAAGACGGATCCGAGAACGCCTTGCCGGGCTGAAAAAATACAGCCAGGAGGAAGGAAAGCATGATTGAGTACGTCGTCGTAGCGATTGTGTGCCTCGCAGCGGGGGCCGGCGTCGGCCTGCTGCTGAAGGGGAAGGCCGCCGCAGGCAGGGTCAGGGATGCCGAATCAGAGGCAGCAAAGATCGTATCCGCCGCCGAACGGGAGGCGGAGACGAAACGCAAGGAAGCCGCGCTCGAGGCAAAGGACAAGATCTACCAGGCGCGGACAGAATTCGAGAAGGAGACACGGGACAAGCGCCAGGACCTGCAGAATCAGGAGCGCCGGCTGACGCAGAAGGAAGAACATCTGGAAAAGAAGGCCGATGCGGTTGAGAAGCGCGAGTCAGAAGCCGCGAAACGCGAAAAAGAACTGGTAAACCGGGAGAAGGTAGCGCAGGAGAAGGAGGAGCAGTTTGAAAGAGGGCTCCGCGAACAGCGCCAGATGCTCGAGAAGATCGCCAGCATGACTGCCGAGGAAGCCAAGCGCCAGCTCATGGTGTCGATGGAGGACGAAGCCAAGTTCGAGGCCGCCAAGACGATCAAGCGGATCGAGGACGAAGCCCGGGACGAAGCTGACAAGAAGGCCAAGCATATCATCAGCGCCGCGATTCAGCGCTATTCCAGCGATTATGTCGCGGAGGCGACGGTCTCGGTGTTGAACCTTCCGAACGATGAGATGAAGGGCCGCATCATCGGCCGCGAAGGCAGGAACATCAGGGCCATCGAAGCGGCGACCGGCATCGACCTTATCATCGATGACACCCCGGAGGCGGTGATCCTGTCCTGTTATGATCCGTTCCGGCGGGAGATCGCGAAGCTCACCATCGAGCGTCTTATCCAGGACGGCCGGATCCATCCCGCGCGCATCGAGGAGATCGCGGAGAAGGTCCGCAAAGAACTCGAAGTGACGATGAAGGAGGAGGGCGAACGGGCGGCTTTCGATCTCGGGATCCACAACCTCCATCCCGAGGTCATCAAGCTCATCGGCAGGCTCAAGTACCGGACAAGCTATGGCCAGAACATGCTGATGCATTCACGCGAGGTCGCTTATTTCGCCGGGATGCTTGCAGCGGAGCTGGGGTGCGATCAGAAGCTTGCCCGACGGGCGGGCCTGCTCCATGACCTCGGCAAGGCGGTGGACCATGAGGTCGAAGGAACCCATCCGGTCATCGGCGGCGATCTTGCAAAGAAGTACGGCGAGAACCAGAAGGTCATCAATGCGATCCTGACGCACCACGGGGACGGAGAGCCGAACTGCGTTGAATCCGTGCTGGTGGCCGCTGCGGATGCTCTATCGGCCGGACGGCCGGGCGTTCGGCGAGAGACGCTCGAGAGCTATCTCAAACGCCTGGAGGCGCTCGAATCGACAGCGAACTCCTTCAAGGGAGTGGAGAAGTCCTACGCGATCCAGGCCGGCCGCGAGATCCGCATCATCGTGAAGCCGGAAGACCTATCGGATGCCCATGCCGCCCAGCTCTCACGGGATATTGCGAAGAAGATCGAACAGGAGCTGTCCTATCCCGGCCAGATCAAGGTGACGGTAGTGCGGGAAAGCCGGTATGTAGAGTACGCGAAATAAGGATTACGGATGGCAGGCCGCGGACATTCAAACAACAGACAACTTATTTTGATTCAGTCTGTCGTCTGGCGTCTGTCTGCTGAATGTCTGGAGGTTCTGTGAAGGTCCTTTTCATCGGGGACATTGTCGGCGAACCGGGCAGGAAGATCGTGAAGCAACTTCTGCCCGAGCTCGTGCGCGCTCATGTTCCCGATCTCGTCATAGCGAATGGCGAGAACGCAGCCGGAGGGTTCGGGATCACGCCGATCATCGCTGACGAGCTGTTCTCCCTAGGCATCCATGTTCTGACGTCAGGCAATCACGTCTGGGATAAGAAGGACATCGAGCCCTATCTCCCGAAGCAGGACCGTTTGATCCGGCCGGCAAACTATCCCGAAGGAAGCCCTGGTTTTGGAAGCGTCGTGGTGTCTACCGACAGCGCCGGAAAGGTTGCGGTCCTGAACCTCGAAGGCCGTGTCTTCATGTCGAACCTCGATGATCCTTTCCGGAAAGCCGAGCAGGAGATCGAACGGCTGCGGAAGGAGACGCGCGTCATCCTCATCGATTTTCACGCCGAGGCGACGTCGGAGAAGGCCGCGCTCGCGTGGTACCTGGACGGGAAGGCGAGCGCCGTGGTCGGCACCCATACCCATGTCCAGACGGCGGACGAGCGCATTCTGCCGGGCGGAACTGCGTTCCTGACGGACGTCGGGATGACCGGTCCGACGGATTCCGTGATTGGCGTAAAGAAAGAGGATGCCATCAGCAGGTTCCTGACGCAGCGACCCCACAAGTTCGAGATCCCCAAGGGACCGGCCCATCTGGACGGAGTCGTTATCGACATCGACCAGAGGTCAGGAAAGGCAAAGGCAATCGAACGGATCAAGATCCGGACCTGAAACGGAAAATGGCGGGGAGTCGCGGATGCCGCCGCACGTCACACTTCCATGCAAAGCCATATCCTCACCGTCACGCAACTGACCCGCCAGATCAGGGACCTTCTTGAAGGGACCTTCTCCGAAATATGGGTGGAAGGGGAGATATCGAACCTGACCGCCCCCCAGTCCGGCCACATTTACTTCACGCTGAAGGATGAGCAAGCCCAGATCCGGGCCGTCCTCTTCCGGTCTTCGCAGCGGCACCTCAAATTCACGCTCCAGCACGGCATGCGGGTCATCTGCCGCGGGAGGGTGAGCGTCTATGAACCGCGAGGGGAATACCAGGTCATCGTGGAGTACATCGAGCCAAAGGGGGTCGGTGCGCTGCAGAAGGCCTTCGAGGAGCTCAAGGCGCGGCTCGAACGCGAAGGGCTTTTCAACCTCGACCGAAAGCGTCCGCTGCCGGTCCTGCCGAGCAGAATCGGTATCGTGACGTCACCGACCGGTGCGGCGATCCGTGATATTTTACGGGTCATGCGGCGGAGGCATCCACGCATGGGGGTCCTCGTGTACCCGGTGCCCGTCCAGGGCCCTGCTGCAGCCCCGGCCATCGCCGAGGCCATCGGCTATTTCAACCGCGAGAAGTGCGTGGACGTGATGATCGTGGGACGGGGCGGGGGATCGCTGGAGGACCTGTGGGCTTTCAATGAGGAGGCCGTTGCACGTGCCATCTACGCCTCCCGGATACCCGTCATCTCGGCTGTCGGGCATGAAACGGACTATAGCATCGCCGATTTCGTCGCCGATCTTCGGGCGCCAACACCCTCGGCTGCCGCTGAGATGGTTGTGGAGAGCGAGGAACACCTGCGTAGCGCCGTGCATGGCCTGCTGTCACGCCTCACGGCGGCGGTCCGTTCCGAAATGGAGCAGGTCCGCATCCGGCTCGACCATGCGATCCGGCTGCTGGGGGACCCGCGGAAAAGGACACAGGAGTACGGCCAGCGTATCGATGAACTGCAGGCCCGGCTGGCGTACGGTCTTCGAAACGTGCTGCGGCAGGGGAGAACGAGACTGGGTTCGATGACCGCCGCGTTGGACCATCTGAACCCGCTGGGAATCCTCTCCCGGGGATACAGCGTGACGAGGCGGGAGCCGGCAGGGACCATCATCAAGAACGCAGGGGATGTGCTTCCCGGAGACAGGATCAGGACGCAGGTGTTTAAGGGAGTGATCGTCTCGCACGTCGAAGAACGGAAGGAATGATCACGCGCCGGACGTGGGCTGTTCGAAGATGATCGGCGGGAGCATGGTATCCGTGCCTGAATGCGTGATGACCTTGCCTTTCTTCACCCGAACATAGATTTCGATGCTTTCACGGACCATCTCGCGGACGCTCTTCTGGGTGAGCGATTCCAGATCACGGAGGGCCCTCACGTGCTCGTGGTCAAGACAGAACTCGCTTTCCTTCGAATCATCAGTCATCATGTCTCCTTCATAAGGCCGGGGCTCTTATCACTGGAAGGCGCGGCAGGTTCCCGGCGCAAACAAGACCGTGTTCTGTTCTTCTCGTCAACCCCGGGAAGGGCTGATTTGCCTTGTTTTTCAAGGGAGCTGCCGATATAATGATGCTCATGCCCGGCGTTGCCGGGTTGCGGGAGATCGTCCTCATGGCGGAAAAGAAATTCGAGACGGCAATGGCGCGTCTCGAAGAGATCGTTAGCGATCTTGAAAAAGGTGATATCCCCCTGGATCAGTCGCTGAAGCTCTTTGAAGAAGGGGTCAAGCTTGCCCGTCTCTGCCAGACCCGGCTCCAGGAGGCCGAACGGAAGGTCGAGATTCTGCTGAAGGACGCGGCCGGCAATCTGGTCAAGAAGCCCTTCGAAGAAGAGGAAGCATAGCAGGCCATGGCCGTCGATATCAAAGCATATCTCGCAAAGAAGCGCGCTGCTGTCGACGGGGCGCTTGAGTCGCTGGTACCGCCGCTACGAGCCTATCCTCCGAAGGTGTTCGAGGCGATGCGCTACAGCCTGTTCGCCGGCGGGAAGCGGGTCCGGCCGGTCCTGGCCTTAGCATCGGCCGAGGCCCTGGGCGTCAGGGACGCCGGACTCCTGCCGATCGCATCGTCGCTCGAGCTGATCCATACCTACTCGCTCATCCACGACGACCTTCCTGCCATGGACAACGATGATTATCGGCGGGGGCGGCCGACGTGCCACAAGGTCTATGGCGATGCGATCGCCATCCTCGCCGGCGACGGCCTGCTGAACATGGCCTTCGAGACGCTGTCCGATCCGCGCCGGCTCAAGGCGGTGCCGTCGAAACGGCTGGTCGGGATCATCCGCGAGATCTCCCGCGCATCGGGGTGCTTCGGAATGGTCGGCGGCCAGGTCGTTGACATGGAGTCGGAGGGCAAGGACGTCGATCTGGCCACGCTGGAATACATCCACACACACAAGACCGGCGCCCTGATCCGCGCATCAGTGCGGGTGGGCGCGCTCTATGCAGGAGCGTCGGAGACGCGTCTCCGGTCGCTTACGCACTACGGCGAAATGATCGGCCTTGCATTCCAGATCGCCGATGATATCCTTGACCTCACGGGCACGCAGGAGGAGATCGGCAAGGATGTCGGCAGCGACCTGAAAAAGGGGAAGACGACCTATCCGAGCTTTTACGGGCTGGACGAATCCCGCCGCCGGGCGCGAGAGGTTACGGAGCGAGCCGTAGCCGCGCTGCGCGGTTTCGACAAGAAGGCAGATCCCCTGCGGGAACTGGCGAAGTATATCGTGACGAGGGTCAGCTAGGCACCGCAGGAAAGATGCATCACCGAGGTACGATCATGATACTTGATTCGATCAACCGTCCATCCGACCTCCGCAATCTCCCCGAGGGAGACCTTCCGGCACTGGCCGAAGAGATTCGCGAGACGATCGTCGGCACGGTCTCCCGGACGGGAGGCCACCTCGCGCCGAGCATGGGCGTCGTGGAACTGACGATCGCGCTTCACTACGCCTTCGATACGCCACAGGACAAGATCGTCTGGGATGTGGGGCATCAGGCCTATGCGCACAAACTGCTGACAGGCCGCAGGGACCGGTTCGCCACCCTCCGGCAGTACGGGGGCATCAGCGGGTTCCCGAAGCGCGAGGAGAGCGACTGCGACCACTTCGGCGTGGGCCACGCCAGCACGTCGATCTCCGCGGCGCTCGGCATGGTCACCGCCCGGGACATCAAGCAGGAGCAGCACCGGGTCATTGCGGTCATCGGCGACGGATCGATCTCGGCGGGCCTTGCCTTTGAAGGTCTGAACCAGGCGGGGCACCTCCAAAAGAGCCTGATCGTGGTCCTCAACGACAATGAGATGTCGATCTCGCAGAATGTGGGGGCATTATCGGCCTACCTCAATCGGATGATGACCGGCAATTTCTACACCAGGCTGCGGCGCGAGACCAAGCAGTTCCTCCAGGGCATTCCCCGCGTCGGGGCATCCATGTTCCAGATCGCAAAGAAGGCTGAAGAATCCATCAAAGGCCTCGTCGCGCCCGGTCTCCTCTTCGAGGAACTGGGGTTCCAGTATGTGGGACCCATCGACGGCCACCGCATCGACCATCTCCTGGAGACCTTCCGGAACATCAAGGACTTCACCTGGCCCGTACTGGTCCATGTGATCACCAAGAAGGGAAAGGGGTGCGAGTTTGCCGAGTGCAATCCCTCGCAGTATCACGGCGTTCCTCCCTTCGATCCCGAAACGGGGAAGCCGGCGGCGAAGAAGCAGATGGTCATGAGCTACACCGAGGTGTTCGGCCAGACGATGCTCAAGCTTGCCGAGGACAATGACAGGGTCGTTGCCATCACGGCGGCCATGTCGGACGGCACGGGGCTGGAGAAGTTCTCCACGCAGTATCCTGACCGTTTCTTCGATGTCGGCATCGCAGAATCGCACGGAGTGACCTTCGCCTGCGGCATGGCTGCCGAGGGGCTACGGCCGGTAGCGGCCATCTACTCGACCTTCATGCAGCGGGCCTATGACCAGGTGATGCATGACCTCTGTCTCCAGAAACTGCCGGTGACGCTGGCCCTGGACCGCGCGGGGCTGGTGGGGGAGGACGGGCCGACCCATCATGGCGTTTTCGATCTGGCATATCTCCGCCATCTCCCGAACATGGTGGTGATGGCGCCGAAGGACGAGAATGAGCTGCAGCATATGATCAAGACCGCTGTGGACTACGACGGTCCGGCAGCAGTACGGTATCCGCGGGGGACGGGAATCGGCGTCCCGATGGATCAGGAGCTGAAGGACATCGAACTGGGCAAGGGAGAGGTGCTGCGCGACGGCGGGGACCTGGTGATCGTCGCTATCGGGAACATGGTGAAGCCGTCGATGGACGCCGCGGAGCGACTGGCGGCAGAGGGGATCTCCGCAGCCCTCGTGAACGCGCGGTTCGTGAAACCCCTGGACGAGGAGCTCATTCTGGGGCTTGCCAGGAGGACAGGGAGGATCGTCACCGTGGAAGAACATGCCCTCCAGGGAGGGTTCGGGAGCGCGGTGCTCGAATGTCTCGAGAGCAGTCGCGTATCGGGCATCAAGACCTTCCGCATCGGGCTTCCCGACCGGTTCATCGAGCACGGAGCGCAGGCGATCCTCCGGCAGCGGTACGGCCTTGACGCCGAGGGCATCTACGGCGCGGTGAAGGCCTTCCTGGAGAAGACGAGCCTGAAGGCTGTCGCGCCCGTAGTGAACTTGAAGATGAAGGACGCCTGAAGTCAGCGCGGATGTGGGAATGCCGTTTGCGGAATTGAATCCAGGAAGGGCGCCGGAAGACATTTCGGCGCCCTTTGGTTTTGCCGCGGGCTCAGCGGACGCCGTATTTGCCGGTCCGCACGTCAACAACCCTGCCGTTCCGGAACGTGATGATCCGCATGAAGCGCTGGGGGCCGAAATTGTAGGTCCATTCTTCTACGGTCACGACGACCTTCCGGGATCCGGTCGCGCCCATCGGCTGCCACAGCTCCTCATCATGGGAGGTCCGGTAGAAGGGCTCGCCGCACTTGTTCAGCACGTCCACCTGGGTGTCGCCGGTTGAAATGATGCGGTCGCCGCACTCGGGCTTCGCTGTATCGCTGTCCCTGGGCAGCCCGTACTCGCGACCAGTCCGGACGTCAGTGACCACACCGTTGCGTATCGTGACGATACGGAGCAACTGCTGAGGTCCGAAATCATAGGTCCACCTCTCCACGGTGACATAGGTTTGCTGCCTCAGGCCTGCCGCCGGCCGTTCGGTGAGCTCTTCCTGGTGCGATTCCTTCCAGGCAGGCTGTCCGCATTTGACGACGAGATCGACGACAGAATCCCCCGTGGAAACGATGCCGCCCTCGCAGGAGATGCTCGAAGCGCCCGCTGCCGTCGGAAGGACGCCGACCAGAGCGATAAGAAGCAAAGTCCGCAGCAGCATGAAATTCCCCTTCCTTGCCCGGACCTTCACGGGCCTGGCATCATTATAGCGCTGCATGCGGCAAATTGCTGCTCTTCCATCCCGCCGGTGCCGTTCTAAAGATACCCGACCATCTCTTTGCGGAAATCCTTGAGCTCTTTCTGCCACTGCCGCGTGAGACGGAGGGCAGCGCGAGAGGGGTGCGGATCGTCAGCGCCGATCTTCGCAAACCGAGGCGTGACCACCACGACCTGGTTCTCTTTGACCTCGGCGAACCCTCCGCCCACCGCCACATGCGTGGTGGTGTCTGCCTGCCGGTATCGTATCGGCGCTACGGGGATCCGGATCAGCAAAGGGGCGTGGCGGGGAAAGACGGCGATCTCGCTGCCGGATTCAAAACGGTGCTCTTTTCGCCGGAATACCACGAGGTCGATCCGCGTTTCCGTCAGGGACTGCCCGTCCGGCGTGACGATGTGCAGCTCGAGGCGCTCACTGTTCATTCTTCGTCTTTCTTTGCGGCCGCGAAGAGGTCCTTCGCCTTCTCGCCGGCGGTGAGCGAGCGGGCCTTGCTCACGGCTTCCTGGATTGTGCCGACCATGTAGAACGCCTGTTCTGGCACATCGTCGTAGACACCGCCGAGGATCTGCTTCACGGCAGGGATTGTCTCCCGGAGGGGGACATAGCGTCCCGGGATGCCGGTGTAGGCCTCGGCGACGAAGAGCGGCTGGGAGAGGAACTTCTGCAGGCGCCGGGCCCTTCGCACCACGGTCTTGTCCTCTTCCGAGAGCTCTTCAACGCCCAGGATGGCAATGAGGTCCTGGAGAGAGCCGTACCGCTGCAAACAACTCTTCGCCCGTCGCGCAACATCCACATGCTCGGCTCCAGTGATCCCAGGCTCGAGGACCTGCGATGTAGAGGAGAGGGGATCGATCGCCGGGTAGAGCCCCTGTTCAGCGATGCGCCGCGACAGGACGACGGAGGCGTCCAGGTGGGCAAAGACGGATGCCGGCCCCGGGTCGGCGAGGTCGTCGGCCGGCACATAGACGGCCTGCACCGAAGTGATCGCGCCGTCCTTGGTCGAGGCGATCCGCTCCTGGAGCTGGCCCATTTCGGTAAAGAGCGTTGGCTGATAGCCGACCTCCGAAGGGATGCGGGCCCGCAGCAGCGATACTTCCAGCCCGGCCTGAACGTAGCGGTAGATGTTGTCGAAGAAAAGCAGCACGTCCTGCTTCCGCTCGTCCCGGAAATATTCCGCCACGGTCAGGGCCGCCAGTGGCACCCGGAACCGCGCGCCCGGCGGCTCGTTCATCTGGCCGAAGAGGAGGACCGCACGGTCGAGGACCCCCGATCTTCGCATCTCGAGCCAGAGCTCGTTTCCTTCCCGTGTCCGCTCGCCGATGCCGCCGAAGACGGAAACCCCCCGGTGTTCGATGCCGATGCTCCTGATAAGCTCCATGATGACCACGGTCTTGCCGACGCCGGCCCCCCCGAAGAGGGCGATCTTCCCGCCGCGGGGAAAGGGTGCCAGCAGGTCAATGGCCTTGATGCCCGTTTCCAGGATCTGGGGAAATGTTTCCAGCCTGGCATAGGGTGTCGCAGGCTTGTGGATGCCTGCATGGCGGCCCTTCGTGAACGGTTTCTCGTCGATCGCCTCGCCGAGTACGTTGAACATCCGGCCGAGGACCTCGGTCCCTGTCGGTACGGAGATCGGAATGCCCGTATCGAAGACCGTCGTTCCTCGGGCCAGGCCGTCCGTTGAATCAAGAGCGATGGTACGAACGATCCCTTCGCCCAGGAGCTGCACTGCCTCAAGCGGGAGCCCGCTGCTTCTGTCGCCGACACGGAGCAGATTGTTGATGGCCGGCAAGGGGCCGCTAAATTCCACATCGACGACAGGACCCATCACCTGGACGACCGCTCCCTCCGCTTTCTCTCCCGTGAATTCCTCGATGAGCCGGCCGATGACCTTTTCGATGGTCTCTTTCCGTTTCTTCTTCGTCTCTTCTGCCTGCTCTTCGGCGAACTCCTGGAGCAGCCTGTTGAGCGCCTTTTCGATGATCTCTTCCTGGTTCATGGCTCTCTTCCCGCGGCTACGCAAGCCCGCCGGGCGCGCCCTCGACCTCTTCCACGACCTTGGAGGCAAAGAGAACGCCGAGGAGGTCGATCGTGATGGACTCCCGTCGCAGGCGGTTGTACAGCATCCGGCATTCCTGCAGCGTCTTGTGCGCACGCTCCGTTGCTTCTTCCATCGTGAGCATCCTCGCGCCCTGCTCTGACGCGTAGGACTCCAGGAGAATGTCATAGAGCTGCACCCGCAGGTAGACGGCAAGAAGCTCGTCGAGGATTTCCCGGAACGACGGCTCGTAATACCACTTGTCAAATACTGTCCTCCTCTGCTCGTGACGCTCCAGGGCCACAGGAAGAAGCCGTTTGACCTGCGGGAGGCGCCGCAGAGGAGAGTAGAACCGGGTGAACACAGCATAGACCTCATCCACGGTCCTGTTCAGGAACAGCTCGAGCAGGAACAGAAGGGATGCTTCCACTTCGTCCGGCCGGACCCCCGCACGGCTCCATCCATCGCTCTGAACGATCTGCGCTCCCCGTTTTCGGAAATAGCGCTCGCCTTTTCTTCCCTTTGCCAGAAAGAGCGCATCCTTTCCGGCCTTCTTCCCTCGCTCCCAGAGGTCCAGGGCCAGATGGCAGGCCGCCAGATTATAGCTGC
>JBAIYC010000457.1:0-4555 GCA_037916085.1 Nitrospirota bacterium
CCGCGATACGTGCATACCGTTCTGAGATCGGTCCCGCGGCGATCTGCGCGGCCTGTTCCCGCTCCCGTTCCTTTCTTTCCTGATCGTGCCTTGTGTACCGCATGCCGCTCCTTCCGCATCGGCCTGTTGCTCCGAAGGAGAACCCCGCCGATACGGGTCCTTCCGGGGCGCGTGTCGGTCCGCCGGTGTACCGAGTGGCGCCCCTCCGGCAGGAGCCGGGGGTTTCCCTGTTGCAGGAATAAAAAAGAGCAGGCCCCGAAGGATCGGATGCCTGCTCCAAAGTCTGGGCGTCGCCTAGAGCTTTACGACGTTGGTTGCCTTGGCGCCCTTGGGTGAGTCGACAACATCGAACTGCACCTGCTGACCTTCGGCCAGCGACTTGAAGCCGCTGTCCTGAATGTCGCCAAAATGCACGAACACATCGGAGCCAGTTTCGCGGGTAATGAAGCCGAAGCCCTTGGCGTCATTGAACCACTTTACCGTGCCTTGTTCCATGGTGAGCTACCTCCTTCTTGATGATTCAAGCTGCGGACCAAAGCAAAAAAAATACCGCAAAGTCGATCTGTCTTTGCGGTCTCCCTGCAAGAACATCCGGAACTTGTTGCAATCATATTCCACCTTTGGCGCGGACATGTCAAGGGTTATTCTCGCCTCCTGAACGATTTTTCGCGCACAGAAGGCACCGGGGTCACGGCAGAATGCCTGACAGCCTATCGCCGGGCCGCCCGTACGACCACGAAGGACCCCTCGCCGTGGCCTTCCTTCACGGGCTCGACCTCGGTAAGCCCCTCCAGCGGCCCGAAGAGGGTCTGCCGGAACTCGAATCCGCCAAATCCCGTGCGTTCCAGGTTCTCCGTGATCTGCCGGACGGAGTAGAACGTTGCGTCGCGGTAAAAGACATTCCGGTCCTTCTTCGCGAGATACTCCCTGCCGAGGGGGCTGTCCCTGTCCACCAGGCCGATCACGAAGGCGCCGCCGGGCTTCAGCACCCGATGGACCTCCCGGAAGGCGAGTTCCATGTCATCGAGAAAGCAGATCGTGGTGACCATGAGTGCATAGTCGAACTCGCTGTCGCGGTAGGGAAGATGCTCGGCCACGCCGGCCGCCACCTCGATGCCCTTCTTCCGCGCATGCTCTGCCATGGGCCTGGACGGCTCTATCCCCTTCTTGATGCCGAGCGGTGCCGCAAAGCGGCCGGTGCCCACGCCGATCTCGACCCCGTTGCCCTTCGGCAGCAGCTCCCGGATCGCATGCAGCTCCGATACGTACGCAAAAGGGTTGTCGAGGAACCAAGCTTCGTAGCGTTCAACGTTCTCGCTGAATGAACTGATTCCCGGCATGGATTGATTATAGCATGGAAGGTCGTGGGAGGGAGCTGCGGCCTCTGTCAGGGATCAGGGATTCCAGACCATGTGCTGTCCGGGGTCCTACGAAAGGGCCTTGCCGCCGCGCAGTTTTCCGAGCATTCTATTGAGAGGGTTCGACCGCGAGAGAAAGGGCAGAATGGGCTGCTTCCGTATGCCGAGCGCGGTCATCTCTTTCTTGAGCTCCCTGTGCCAGCGGTCATAGACGAGACCCCTGCCGAAGCTCTCGACGGCCTCTTTCTTCCTTCCCGACAGAAGAAGGGTCCTGCCCAGGTTGAGATAGAGGACGGGATAGACATTGCCGGCAATGTAGGAATCTTCGGTCCTGAAGCTGGTAAGCGCCCTTCTGCAGAACATTACACCGCTCCGCGGCTTTTTGTCGATCACCGCCTGCAGCCAGCCGAAGTAGGAGAGGATAAGTGGATGGCTCGGATAGACGCTGCAAGCCTTCAGCAGGACGGAGTATGCCTCTTTCCGCCTGCCGCTCCGGAGCAGCGTCCGCACCGACTTGAGATATTCGGACACAGATATGTCCGGTGGTGATTCCTGTCCGGAGGACTGAGCGCCTCCGCCTGTCTCTTCCTGCTCCATGACTACAATTGTATCACCTTTGAACTTCGTTGCGCAAGAATTCTGCATCACGTCCCTCCGGCTTGTTATACTTAATTCGTGACAATCCTCGTGCGAACAGGAGGGCATCCCATGGCGACGAACCGGAAGATACAAAAGGTGTTCAAGAGCCGGCCGACGATCGAGGGGGCAGGGGTCCATCTCCGGCGGGTATTCGGGAACGCCGAGGTCCCCCTGTTCGATCCCTTTCTCTTGCTTGACGATTTTCGGAACACCGACCCCTACCGGTACATCAAGGGCTTTCCCTGGCACCCTCACCGGGGGATCGAGACGATCACGTATGTCCTCGCGGGCGATGTGGAGCACGGAGACAGCATGGGGAACAAGGGCGTGATCTCTTCAGGCGACACGCAGTGGATGACGGCAGGCAGCGGCATCATCCACCAGGAGATGCCCAAGGGGGACGACAACGGCGTGATGGAAGGCTTCCAGCTCTGGGCGAACCTTCCGCGCTCGCACAAGATGATGGACCCCCGCTACCGCGACATCAAGAGCGGGCAGGTCCCCGAAATAACGATGAAGAGCGGGGCGAGGGTAAAGATCATCTGCGGCACGGTCGACGGGAAGCACGGACCGGTCAGGGACATCGTTATCGATCCCGAGTATCTCGATGTCACGCTCCCGGCCGGGTCCGAGTTCGTGCACAGGACCGCGCGGGGCCACTCGGTCTTTGCGTACGTGATCCAGGGAAAGGGCATCTTCTGCAACGAGAAGAACCCCTTCGCCTATGATGCACTGGGAGAGAACTACTTCGACATGGAGCGGGACGCCTACATCCATAACGGGACTGCGGTCCTCTTCAGTGACGGAGACCAGGTGGCCGTCTCGACGCCGGACGAGGCGGTCCGGTTCCTGCTCGTATCGGGAAGGCCCATCGGCGAGCCCGTCGCCTGGTATGGACCGATCGTCATGAACACTGAAGACGAGCTCCAGACCGCCTTTGAAGAATACCGGGAGGGGACGTTCATCAAGCACCGCTGAGGCGGGACCTCCCGGCCGCGAGCCCCGTGCTTGACATCGTCTGATAACCGGGCTAGTGTACAGAAAGGCGGTGGACCATGACCGAGAACGAAAGGCCCTTGCCAAGGCCTCCGAAAACGCCCTTCGGGAAGAGGCGGCCCGGCGAGGATGAAAGCGGGCAGGAATTGATGGCCGATAAGATGGCCGAGGCCGCGGCGCAGGGCAAGCTCGATGAGTACCTGGAGCGGGAGCTTCCTGACAGCAAAGAGGCACGCGCACTTGCACGGATGATGATGGGCATGACAGGCATGATGCCCGCCGGCACGACACCGCTCAAGCCGGGACAGGAGATCGCCGAAGGACCGGCACGGGAACCGGCTGCTGATGTGTCGCCGGATGTGATGAAGGCCGTCCACGGCGGAGACGTGAAGGGGCTGATGGACATTCTCGGCAGAGAGCACGGAAAACGCTCTCCTGGAGCTGAGGCCGGCCGGCCTCCAACGGAGACCACGGTCCCTCCCGCCGAGCCCGGGGGCCAGCCCCAGCAGGCGATCGACAAGGAACTGATCGATGCTCTCATTCGTATCGCTGCGGACAACAGCGTGACCCTGGACTGGATCATTCTTCGCGCGATCAAGGTGTATGTGGAGGAGTACCGGAGGACCGGGAGGCTGTAATCGGCGGGAGCAGAGGCAGAGGAGGCGTGAGCTCCGTCGGGTCCAGATTGAAACGACCGCGTCACCCGATGCCGGGCTTCGTCACGAAGGCCCTGAAAGAGCGGGGGCTGATGACGGCATACAGAGAGCGCCCCGCGTACCAGCGGAATGACTACGTTGGCTGGATAGTCCGCGCGAAGCGACAGGAAACGAAAGAAAAGAGATTGCAGCAGATGCTGAACGAGCTCGAAGCAGGCGGCTTGTACATGAAGATGAAGCATCCGCCGTCAAAGAGATCCTGATGTTCTTTGGCACCAGCTCTTTCGTCTCCGTCGGGGCCTCTGTGGTGAAATAGAGGCATTGTTCACGTCGCTCACCGTCTCTCTGTTTTCTTCAGGAACTCCTGCACCTGCTTCTTGATCTCCAGATGATG
Source organism: Nitrospirota bacterium (assembly GCA_037916085.1). Classification (GTDB taxonomy): domain Bacteria; phylum Nitrospirota; class UBA9217; order UBA9217; family UBA9217; genus JAKAHZ01. The sequence goes on from JBAIYC010000457.1 coordinate 4,044, forward strand.
CACCGGGATGTTCGGCACGTCCTTGTTCCCCGGCAGCGCAAGGACATGAATGAACGCCGGTCCCTTCCCGCGGTCTTTCAGTGCCTCGATGATCTCCTTCTCCATCGCGGTCTTTCTCGTATTCCCGAACCCGAATCCCCCCGCTACTTGTTCCAGGTCCACGCAGGAAGCCGAAAGCGTCGGCTGATTTCCCGTTGACCCGTAGGCGCCGTTATCGATGGCAACGATCGTGAGGTTCTCTGGACCCGCACCCGCGACCGTTGCTAGTGTCCCGGGGTTCATCAAGAGGCTCCCGTCGCCGTCGATGACGACCACGTCCTTTTTTGTCGAGAGTGCGATCCCGAGGCCAATGGGCGTCGCCATGCCCATGCTGCCGAGCATGTAGAAGTTCGACGGCTGGTGCTTGACGGCATAGAGCTCCTTGGACGGCCATCCGAGATTGCTCACCACGGCCTTGCCGTCCAGATAGGGCGCGAGCAACTTGATGATATCGTGGCGGGTCAACACGGGGG
>JBAIYC010000458.1:0-2294 GCA_037916085.1 Nitrospirota bacterium
CGGTGAACACCTGCGTGATCATCACCGAGGTGACGGTGGACGGCGATACGACGGTGCTGGGGGCCCTGGCGGACTCGGTGCAGGAGGTGATCGACCTTTCGCCCGCGGACATCTCGCCGGCTCCCAGACTCGGGACCCGCCTCCGGACGGAGTTCATCCGGGGGATGGGGAAGCGGGACGAGCGGTTCATCATCATCCTGGACATCGACAGGGTCTTCTCCTCCGACGAATTAGCGCTGGTAGGGGGAGAACAGTCAGGCGCTGCTATGAACGGATAAGAGCGTCGTGGGTGTTTACAATCAGAGCACGAGCGGAGGGCCGGTCATTATCGATGACCGGCTCTATTTTTTGAGCGTCGCTGCCGTGATTGCAGAGTTGCAAGAGTTATTGACAGCATGAGCGTCGGAGGTTAGTATGACAACCATGTTTAAAAGAAATGTATGAGACCCTCCTACGAGTGAGAGCAAGGAGAAAAGGAATCTATGTTAAGGCAGAGCATCAGCATGAAATTCCTTGCGATTGTTGCGGCGGTCTGCATCGTCGGCATCCTGGGTTCCAGCATTGCGATCACCGTGAAGACCCGGGATGTGCTTCGCCAGTCGCTGGTTTCGAAGGGGCAGGGGCTTGCGGACTCCGTTGCCGGGATGGCGAAGGACGTGCTGCTTGCAAACGATATCGCGAAGCTCGATGCCCTTGTCAGAGGCATCAGGGACGATCCCGAAGTGCTCTTCTGCGCGATCCAGGACGCCGCCGGACGGGTCCTCACCTCGAGACAGGCAAGTCTCAATGCAGCGTCCGAGGATGCAAGGGCGATCACGGCCGACAGCAGGGAGACGGTAGCCGATGCGATCAATACCCTCCGGGCGAAGGATCAGGTCATGGTGGTTACCGCTCCGGTCGGATCAGGTGCCGGGGGGGAAGCAAATGTCGTCATCGGTATGTCTGACAGGATCGTGCGCGAGCGGATGAATATGACGATCCTTTTTATCTTTGTCGTGAACATGATAACAGGCATTTTCGTCGGAGGCGCGATTTATCTGGCATCGAGAAAGCTCGTGGTGAGGCCTCTGACGACACTCACGTCCCTCGCTACGGACATCGCGCGGGGCGATCTCGCGGTCGCGGTGGGAACTGCAATGGGAGAAGACGAGGCGGGACGACTGCATGATGCAATGGGGATGATGGTAGAGAACATCCGGAAGGTGGTCGCCGATGTAAGGGACGCGGTCGTCGCAATGCGTGCACAAAGCCACCAGCTGTCTACAGAGTCCTCACGGATGATGGAAGGGGCTGGTTCCCAGGCTTCGGCGGCCGAACAGGCATCCTCGTCGATTGAGGAGATGACCTCGATCGCAAAGCAGAATGCGGAGAATGTCCAGCAGACCCAGAAGATCGCTCTTGAATCAGCAAGGCGCGCAGGCCAAGGAGGCACATCGGCATCAAATGCGGTTGCCGCCATGCAGCAGATCGCCACGAAAATATCGATCATCGAGGATATCGCCCGCCAGACAAACCTGCTTGCCTTGAATGCAGCGATCGAGGCTGCACGTGCCGGTGAGAGCGGCAAGGGGTTTGCCGTAGTGGCCGGAGAGGTACGCAAGCTTGCCGAGAGGAGCAAAGCCGCTGCGGCGGAGATCGGCGAACTTTCTGCTGCAGGTGTTGATGTTGCCGAGTTTGCCGGGGAAACGCTTGAGAAACTCGTGCCGGACATCCAGCGCACGGCCGAGATGGTGCAGGAGTTCGCTGCTGCGAGCAACGAGCAGGCGGCAGGCGCCGACCAGATCAATAACGCCATTCAACTGCTGAACCAGGTGACGCAGCAGAACGCCAGTGCGGCCGGGGAGATCACGTCGACCGCCGAGGCGCTGGAGTCTCAGGCGGAACTCCTGGAACAGGCGATCAAGTTCTTTCGTGTCGAGCGGCAGGCTGCCGAACTTTCAAAGAACGGATCGGCTCGCTCCTTGGTCCGGTGACGCGCCGGTTGTTGGTTCGAGCTTTTTATTCTTGACAAACATCCTGAAATCTCATAGAATTCACGTTCACTGAAAGGAATACAGGCTCGTAGCTCAGGGGGAGAGCGCTACCTTGACACGGTAGAGGTCGGCGGTTCGAAACCGCCCGGGCCTACCATTTTCCCATTGAATATCGACATATTGCGAGACATGGCAGAGTATGAGTGAAATACAGCTCAATCTGCCTGACGGTTCCAGGAGAAGCATGCCAGCAGGCATCACCGGTCAGGCGATTGCCGAGAAGATTGGTTCCCGCCTTGCAAAGGACGCTCTCGCAATCAA
>JBAIYC010000459.1:0-1803 GCA_037916085.1 Nitrospirota bacterium
GACCTGAGCGGGGCTGCCGTCGCGGCCCTGGTCGTGGCAGGCAGCGTACAGATCCTGTCGGGGAATGCGGGAGCGATCCCGTGGTTCGCAGCATATTGGTACGCCTATCACCTGTACTCGAGGACAAAAGAAGGGGAGAAGAAGTAGAACCAACCGGGAGTGGCAACGCGAGGCTCCCGGTCTTATCGATAATGAAGCTGCAAAGGCTTTCTTGCGGCAGAGGATCTCGCCTACCACAGAAGACCTTTTCCCGTATTATCGATCTATGATTTATTGCACGAGAACCTCTCATGTAGTTGCAGTGGAGCGGGAGGAGGGAGAACGGCTATGACAGAACGCAAGCAAAAGGCACCAGCGAAGAAGGCCGCGAAGCACAGTGTACGCGACGAGCCGGCAGGATCGGAGAAGATCATGACAGGGATGGGGGCAGCAGAGCCATCGGAATCGGAAAAGATGACAATGGGGACAACAACGGAAGGAGGGGCAGACATGTCAGAGACAGCGACCATAGAGAGTACGTCGACAGCCCAGGACATCGGCAAGGCAGGATCGGCCGTCAAAGAGGGCGTCGTGAGCAGCCTCAAGGGGATCAATGAGATCGAAGCGGAGATCGTGAGTCTTGTCAGAAACACGGTGTCCAATTCATTGCGCGCAACAGGTTCGGTTGCGAATGAAGCGGTCGGCATCACGAAGGATGTTGTCAAGGGAGCCATTCAGGCCACGGAAGAGGTCGGCACCGGCCTCATTCTGAGCACCAAGAGCGTGGCAAAAGGCCTGGTCATGGGCGTGAGCGATGTCGGCGGCGATGTCATTTCCGTTGCAGGCCAGACCGTCCGGGGTGCCGTCAAGGGCGCGGCCGAGGTCGGCGCGGATGTTGCCATGGTTGCCCGCAGGGCCGTGGACGGCGTGATCGAGGCGACCAAGGAAGTCGGCGGCAATGCCGAGGAAGTGGCGAAAGTCGCCGTCAACGGCGCGATCGATGCGGCCTCCTCGATCGGCAACACGGCAGTGAAGGCGGTCAAGGACATGCTGGTCGGCGTTGTCGAAGGGGTGAAGGAAGTCGCCAGCAGCGCCCTCCCGAAGGCGAAACAGGCCTGATCGGTCAGTGTCCGGCTTGCGAGCGGCTTGCATTTCAGTGCGGGAGGAAACGTACGTGGTCCAGGCCGTTCATACCTCAATAAAAGGACGGGCCCGGTACAAGGTGGCGGGCCTGTATCGCTCGGAAGACCTGAAGGAGCGGATCGAGCAACATCTCGCCCGGCACGAATGGATCCTGAGCGTTTCCATCAATACGCTCACGGGAAGCGTCCTCGTACTGTTCGATTCGCAGAACGGTCATCAACCGTCGACGATAGCCTCGTTGCTGCAGTCCGTGGTTGATCGTTCCAACGGAAGGTCCGTCCACAGGCAGGAAGACCGTCTCCTTTCTTTGCCGCCGCAAGGAGCAGGGACGGTTACGGTACGTCCCGAACACGCTGCCGTCTCTCAGCCCCCTACTCCCGCTGGCAAGAAAGTGCCGAGCCTTCGGACCATCCGCAGAGAGGTTGCGAAGGCCGAGGACCAGCCGGAAGAACCCTGGCACTGCATGGGAAAGAACGATGTGCTGCAGCGATGGGGCACGTCGGCATCGCAAGGTCTCTCCGAGGAAGCAGCCCGTCTTCTCTATATCCAATATGGTCCGAACATCCTTCCCGAGTCCGTTCCCCGCTCCGGCTGGAGCATGTTCTTCGATCAGTTCAAGTCACTTCCCGTCGCGCTCCTCGGTGTGGCAGCGGGCATTTCCGTTGCCACAGGCGGATTTGC
>JBAIYC010000460.1:0-6097 GCA_037916085.1 Nitrospirota bacterium
CTCCAGACTCATATTCGTTATTCTGTATAAGAATAAGAAATACGAATCGATCCCCGTCATCTGGCCATTCAGGAATCAAAGATTTGCTTCATGGATTGATGATTGATAACCTGCGGGTTGATCCCAACGCGCAGCGCAGCGCGTCATCCGTGTGCTATACGGAAAGGATTTGTGATGAGCAAGTGGCTGAATTATGTCAAAGAAGATATCAAATCAGACAGTATAGATAGTAATCGTCTATATACGCTGCAGTTCAGCACGTCTGTCGGCACTTGGGTTCTATTATTCTTTTACATATTGCCAATGTTAGTGTCTATCGGTAAGCACTTATTTGACATTAGTTCTCAAGAGCGATCAACCACCTTAGGTCTTATCAATATTTCCCTCTATTATGTTTTGAACCCGATAATTGCAACCATACTTGTTAAATGGCAGAATAAAAGATTAGCTAAGAAACCGATCAAATTTAGAAAGAAATATGTACTAGTCATTTTTTTCATATTTCTAATATTCATTTTGCTTAGGATCTCTAGCAGGTTCATTTTCAAAGCATGACTTCATATGAAGAATAGCAGTGAGGGGTTCTTCCTGAAGATGTGACTCAGGCGATTCCAGTCGCATGTGCAGTCTACAAGTTGAATATGTGAACTTCGCAGTGCTCCAGTTTTAGAGAACGCCGGTCAGTAAACAGAGGATTCCATGCTCATTGCTAGAGTCGCTAACATTGGAAATCCCTTCATCACGATTTAGACCTAATTCGATAATCACTCCTTAGTCTAAGGGAGATGCAATGAGAATAGGCATAACAGTGCTAGCCGCCTTTCTTTTTCTCGTATCCAGCACATCATGGGCAGAGACGCCATGGGAAGAATATTTAAACAATCCGACATCAGATAATGCGATTCGAGTAAACAGGGTTGAATATACTACCGGGAAGATTCCGCGGAATTATGGTTATTGGGAACCGGACTTGGATATCTTGAGAAACCAGGTGCTAGGAGGCGATTCGGAAGCATTTCGTCTCGCGTTCCGTCTCTTGCGAAATTCTGACGGAGGGTTACGCGAAGAACTAACCGCTATTCTCAGTCATTCCATACGACCGCATCCGCAGTTCTTCTTAGCGCAAATGTCTGATTTAAAGCCCAACGAAACTGAATTACGAAGCATCCTCATGATGCCTGGACTAGAATACGTTGATCGTGATCAGGCAAGAATATACGAGCTGGGAATGCGACGTAAGGCGCTATCTTCCGTAAGCACAAAGGCGTTGCTGCCACTGCGGGAGCGTTGTTTGAACCTAATGAAGCAAGACAGACGTTAGACGGCTAGAGCAAAGTCAAGCCGGACTAAGATTCTAGCGATGCGGGTCCATAGCGACGCGCCAGAAGGCGGCGCGTGACCCGCGCGTTAGTCTTTGAGGTTACAGTTCATAATGATGAAACGCATTTCAGTTATTATATTTGCCTTATCGCTTTTCATATCACTGGCAGCGAGAGGTTATTCAGATGATATAGCCGCCGAAAGCAGTAAGTTCATTAAGTCCTTTGAGTGGGATGTCACTGCATATTCAAAGATTGGTACCTTCAGAAAACACGAAAGTATATACGTCAGTTTTCTCCAAGCAAGTGATGATGAGCATGTCTTTATCGGAAGTGTCATGCTAGGTCTATTAGAATCAAATCAAGCCGGCCAGATTCTGATGACTCTTAAGCCGAAGGGGAAATTATCAGAGATTGGGATAACATTTGCGCTCTGCAGCCTTCGTTTCGATTATGACAAGAACTACTCAAAACTTGAAAAGCTTGGAAGAGAATCTCAAATGGCTGGAGGCGCTCAAAGTCTTGCAAGACTGGAAGTAGTCGAGTTGCTATCGTTCCTGCCTGATGCAAGGTTCCCGAAGTATGCTGCATCATTGATAACCGACGAAGTATTTCAACGCGAAGCTATAGATGTTGCATTGTTGCGATTCCAAGCTATGAAGAAATAATCTAACCACTCGCGTCGAGAGTCGCTAAAAAAGACACACCCCGCAAACGTCGACGTCACCCGAGGGGCAAATGGCCAGAAACGTTATACGGTGGGTATTACTCCTTGGTCTGATTGCATTAGGCCTTCTATATCTAAATAGTGCTGCTTTCAGTGCCTGGGTCGCTGGCGGTCCATCAAACGATTATCCACATGCATGGGCGCAAAGAGCGCTAGTCCATTTCGGAATCAGCATCTCTCTCATAGCTTCAGGCGTCATGGCCTTCATTGCGATTAAATCAGAGTTCAAATGGAAAGTTTCAAAATTCAAATATGTTTGGTTGTTGATTCTATTACTTGCTCTTGGCTACCCAAAGGTACGAGAGTGGATGCTCATTGACAAGTGCCGTGATTCAGGTGGCGTATGGAACTCGCAGTACTTTGACTGCAGAAGATGACAGATATGGCCTGCGGCTCGACAGCGACGCGCCATGCGGCGCGTCAGGCCCGTGTTCAAGTGTAATTTTCAATCAGAAGACTTCAACGGTGTTGACAATTCATCCAGTGCAATAAAATAGGTGTTGTCTGCACATCGTGAATATGACTAAAATACTCTGACCGAGAGGTCCTCATGTCCACTGTCCACTTCTCCTCCGCCCGCACGCTCCGCTGGAACTACCAGAACAGCGTCCCGGGAAAGCTCGAAACGCTCCTCACAAAGCTCGATCTCGCGAAGCGGTTCTCGAAGGACGACTGGGTGGCGGTCAAGACACACTGGGGCTCGCCCGGTGCCTTCCGCATCATCCCTGCCGTGATGCTCCGGAAGGTCGTTGACGCCGTGAAGACGACCGGGGCCAAGCCCTTCGTGACCGACACGGTGCGCATCCAGGGGATCGATTATCTGGAGGTAGCGAACCAGAACGGTCTGAACCACCTCTCCTGCGGGGCGCCGCTTGTCCTGGCCGACGGGCTCTACGGCAAGGACAGCATCCTAGTCCCTGCCGGTCCGGTTCTTGGGAGCATCGCCGTCGCCTCGGTCATCCACGACGCACCTGCTATGGTGGTCTGCTCGCACACCAAGGGCCATATCAACTCGGGATACGCCGGGGCCATCAAGAACCTGGCCATGGGCTGCGTGAGCGGCAGGCACCGGGAGCAGGGCTGGCAAAGAGGCCGGGGCGCCATGCACTGCCACGGAGAGATGGGGCTCCGGTGGGACCCCGAGGTCTGCACCTTCTGCCAGCAGTGCGCCGAGGTCTGCCCGCTCGACTCCATCGAGTTCACGGAAGGAAAGTTCACCTATGATCAGGACACCTGCTGGCACTGCGGGAGATGCAGCAGGGTCTGCCAGGAAGGGGCCCTCACCCTTCCGCAGGATGATGAGTCCTTCATGAAGGGCATGGCCGAGTCGGCGGCAGCGGTTCTTTCCACCTTCAAGAAAGGCAAGGTGGTCTACGTCAATTTCCTCTTCCAGGTGCAGCCCGAGTGCGACTGCATGCCCGTCGCGGACGTGCCGGTGATGCAGGACCAGGGCATCATGGTCTCCGACGACCTCGTAGCCATCGAACAGGCATCGGTCGACATGCTCCGGAAGGCGGCTCCCCTTCCCCAGTCGGCTGCCGATGAGGCGGGGCTCACGTCCGGCGACGACATCCTGGCGAAGCTCAATCCCCGGCCGATCCAGCTTCAGATCGACGAGTGCGAACGGCTGGGGTTAGGAAGGAAAAGGTACGAACTGGTCAACGTGGAACCGTGATGGGACGCCGTGATGGGAACCGATGCCGCGTCGCTCTTCCGCCGGTCATCGGCATTGTCGATCTGCTTTTCGGGAGAGGCGGCGCACCGGCGCCGGCCTTCCTCATCTGCACGCGGGGTCTGGCCCGTTCATCGTGCCCTGCATGACGTAAGCCCTTCCTCTGCACCCTCCCCTGCACTGGCCGAGCTCCCCGCATTCCCGACAGACATCCGGACCCTCCAGGAGGGTCTTTCTCAGGCCCTTCTTCCGGTCCGAACGGATCACCTCCCCGAGCGATGACGTCAGGAGGCTGCCGATCTTGACCGGCAGCATCGGGCAGGGATAGACCTCGGCGTCAGGAGAGATGTAGAGCATGGTGTTCGCGGCCTGGCAGCCGCCGTTGGGGAATTCCACATCAGGATAAACGGCCCGCCAGAGGAAGGGATCGTGGATCGTGATCTTGAGCCATGCCGGCTTCGTGATGGCGCCGAGCTCCGCGGTGAGCTCTTCCCGCTCCTTCCGCGAGAACGTGAAACATTCCACACCGGTCGCGGGGCGCTGCATGGGGAGGAGCACCTGTGTGATCTCCCGTTCGATGCAGCCGTTCAGCAGCTCCGGAAGCGTCCGGAAGTTCTCGCGCGTCACGGGGAAGGACACGCCCACGGCGGTCTTTCCGCCGGAAGCGCCCGCGAGTTCGGCGATCCTTCCCAGGCCATCGAGCGACGCGGTCTGGACGAAGAGGACCTTGAGCGGGATAGCGTGAAGCAGGTCCAGCACGGGGACATCCAGGGCGGAAAGCGGCACGACCAGGGACAGGGCAACGGGCTTGTCACGGAGCGCCTCCAGGACGGCGAGAGAGGGCCCGCTGAGCCCGGGCGAGGTTTCAGTGATCTGGAGGGTCAGCAGCTTGTTCGCGGCGATCTCATCGGCGATGCGCCGGTAGTCCCTGTAGGTGAGGGACGGGGACGGGCCGATATCCCAATACATCCTGATGGGGGAGGCGAGCTCCTGGAGGTTCATGACTGCCAGCAGTGGGGATCGGGGTTGTTGAAATCGCCGGTCAGGGCGAGGGCCCGCGCGCTGCATCCGCCGAGGCAGTCCTCATAGCTTCCGCAGGACGCGCATTTGCCCGTGGGCTTCTTGTTCCGCATCTGGTCCAGCACCTTCGATTCGTACCAGACCTTCCTGAGATCGTCGGTCACGATGTTCCCGATGACGATGGGGATGAAGCCGCAGGGCGTGATGTCTCCGTTTGATTTGATATTGAGCGAAAGCTTGCCGCAGACGCTCCCTTTGACGAGCGCGTCAGTCTCGGTCTTCATGCCCAGGGACGCGATGATGGGATCATCGAGGGAAATCTCCAGGTCCTTGACGGCCTTCTTCGCCTCCATCGCCTGGAGATAGAACTGCTTCCACTCGGCGGCCGACAGGTCGAGTTCGTCCTTGTTCGAATACCCCAGCCCCGAGCACTTGAAGTTGTGGAAGTTCAGCTGCTGGACGCCGTGCTGCTTCGCGAAGGCGATGAGCTCCGGCACGGCCGTGTGGTTGATCTTGCAGATCACCGTAGAGAGCGACGTCTTGATCCCCGCGGCCTTGAGGTGAGCGAGCGCCGCAACTGCCCGCCGGTGGCTTCCCGGGATGCCACGGAACCGGTCGTGCACCTCGGGAAGATGGCTGTCGAGGCTGATACCGACCTTCGAGAAGCCCGCCTCCTTGAGGCGCCGTGCCTGCTCGGCGTCGATCAGGTAGCCGTTGCTGTTCATCGAGACCCGCAGGCCCTTCTGGTGCGCATAGGCCGCGATCTCAAGCAGGTCCTTCCGGAGGAGCGGCTCGCCGCCGCCGAAGTTGATGGACAGGACCTTCTCCTTCACGATCTTGTCGATGCAGGCGAAGAGGGTCCCTTTCTCGAGCTCCTCCGACGGGTCGGACCTGCTGTAGCAGTGCTGGCACTTGAAGTTGCAGCGGTTCGTGACCGCCCAGTTGATGGTGAGCGGCGATTTCAGAAAATTAACGGTCTTCATACCGGATAAAACCCTTCTCCGCGAGTTCGGAGAGGAACGCCGAAGCGTCCTCCCTGAGGACCGAAGCCTCCACGTCGAACCGGCCGGAGAGCTCCGCGACGATCTCGTCCATGGTCTTCCCGTCGCAGGTCTTCCAGATCTCGGCTCCCAGCACGTTGAGCGACAGCATCACGCCGTCGGCAAAGAGCACGGCGGTGCCGACCTCCGAGACGTCCTCGCCCGCGGACAGCCCCGCATAGGCTTCGGCCTTCGGCTCGTCCTCCTCGCGCCAGAGCACCTCGGGATTTCGAAAGATCTTCATCATATACCTAAAGTCGAATCACAGTTCAACAACATCGCGCACATCCAAGGCGTCTCTCGCAGAGGCCGCCAAGGA
>JBAIYC010000461.1:0-18544 GCA_037916085.1 Nitrospirota bacterium
TGGATATGCTTAATCTTCTTGAACATAGGCTCTGCATGCCCTCACGATCGCTTCCGCGGCGTTCGCCTGTAGCGGCGTTCGTCCCTTTCCTCCCTTCGCCGCGGCGCTTCTGATCTCCTCCGCCAGAACCGCCGGCGTTAGGTCCTTCTGTATGATCACCGCTGCACTGCCCCGTTCCGCAAGGGACCGGGCGTTGTGCTCCTGGTGGTTGTCTGCGGCGTAAGGATAGGGGATCAGCACCGCCTGCTTCCCACAGACCGCAAGTTCCGCCACGGTCGTTGCGCCGGAGCGCGACACCACCAGGTCGGCCGACGCGTAGGCGCCCGCCATGTCATGGATATACGGAAGCACGACTGCTTCCACGCCGGCCGCACGGTACGCAGCGGCAACGACCTGGACATCCTTCTCACCGGTCTGGTGCAGGATCTGAAGCCCCCGGATGGACGCAAGCTCCCTTGCTGCATCCTTCACGGCCATGTTGATAGCGTGGGCACCACCGCTTCCTCCCAGGACGAATACCGTGAACCGGTCCGGTCCGAGTCCGAACGCGGCGCAAGCCGCCGCCCGGTCGCCGCTCTCGATCCCCTTTCGCACCAGGGGTCCTGCAAGCACCTTCTTCTTGGCCGGAAAGAACCTCTGCAGGTCCCGGCCCGGGAAACAGACGAACACCTTCGTTGCAAGCTTGCCGAGCAACCGGTTCGTGAGGCCGGCGTAAGAATTCGGCTCAACAAGCACGAGCGGCACCCGGAGGATCCAAGCTGCCAAGGCCACCGGGCCCGATGCATACCCGCCCACGCCGATCACCACCCCTGGCCGTTCGCTCCTGAGCAGCCGGAGCGACTGAAAGAGGCTCCGCGGTAGGGTGATGAGCGTGCGGGCGATCGAGGCGGGCCCCATCCCCTTGATCCGTCCCACGGTGATGTACCGTACCGGCAGTCCTTCCTGCGGGAGCACGCGGGCTTCGATCCCCTGCTGCGTCCCGACAAAGACCGCTTCGCCCCCGGCCTCGCGCAGAACCTCCCGCGCGATGGCGATCCCCGGATAGAGATGCCCGCCGGTGCCGCCGGCCGCGATCATGACCTTCATCGTGTCGGGTTGTCCGTCCCCGGACTCATGCGCACTCCTTCGATATGTTCAGGAGCACGCCCGTCGCCGCCAAGGTGACCACCAGCGCTGATCCGCCGTAGCTCACCAGCGGAAGGGCGATGCCCTTGGTCGGCATCATGCCCGTCACCACCGCCATGTTGATCAGCGCCTGCACGCAAAGAAGCATGGTGATGCCCGTGGCAAGGAGCCTCGTGAAGCCCTCGGTATTCCGTGCGATCCGTAGCCCCCGCCAGAGGAGCACGCCGAAGAGCAGCAGCACGAGCGCAGCGCCCCAGAGGCCCAGCTCCTCGCCGATCACCGCGTAGATGAAGTCTGAATGCCGTTCCGGCAGGAAGAGCAGCTTCTGCCGCCCCTGGCCCAGCCCCCGTCCGAGCACGCCGCCGCTGCCGAAGGCCAGGTAGGACTGCACGATCTGGTGTCCGGCGCCTTGCGGGTCCGCCCAGGGATCGAGAAAAGCGAGCACTCTCCGCAGGCGATAAGCCTTGAACGCAACAGCGGCATAGACCAATGGAGCGAGCGCGAGCACCACCCCCCCAAGGTGCAGGGGCCTCGCGCCTCCCGCGAAGAGCATGATGAACACGATGATCCCCATGGCCATGACCGTGCCGAAGTCCGGCTGGAGCAAGGTGATCCCCAGGAAGAGGCCGGTGACTACGAAAGCCGGAACGAGCCCGTGCTGGAAATCGCGGAGCCAATCGCCCTTGCTGCTGATGTACGAGCTCAGGTAGACGATGAGCGTGAGCTTCATGAGCTCCGCCGGCTGGAACGTAAGGGCGCCCAGCCGGATCCACCGGCGTGCTCCGTTGATGGTCCGGCCGATGCCCGGCAGGAACGTCGCAACGAGCAGTGCCAGGGTCACGATCAGGAGGAGCAGGACGACCTGTTTCTTCGCAAGGACCGTATGGTCAAACCGCATGGTGGCCATCATGGCCGCGAGCCCCAGAAGCATCCAGAGAATCTGGCGCTTCATGAAGTAGGATGTGTCGCCGTAGGTCGTGAGCGCGACGACGCTGCTCGAGCTGTAGACCATGACGATGCCGATGCAAAGGAGCAGCAGTACCGCACCGCCCAGCATCCTGTCGTAGTGTCCCCTGGTTTCCCCGTTCATTCCCGTCCGCTCACAGGTCCTTCACCGCTTCCTTGAACTGCCGTCCCCGGTCCTCAAAGTCCTTGAACATATCGAAGCTCGCGCAGGCCGGCGACAAGAGGACCACGTCTCCGGGCCTCGCCCGGTCGTGGCCAAGCCGCACCGCTTCCTGAAGCGTCTTCGCAAAGACCGTGTCGGTCGCCGATCCCAGCGCCGCCGCCATTTTGCCCGCTGCCTTCCCGATCAGAATGAGCAGCTTCACTTTCCTCCGAAACAGGTCGGCGAGGGGGCGGAAATCGCTTCCCTTGTCCAGTCCACCCGCGATCAGAATGACCGGCCGGTCGAACCCCTCGACCGACTTGGCGACGGCGCCGACGTTGGTGCCTTTGGAATCGTTGATATAGATCACGCCCTCCTTTTCCTGCACGAACTCGAGCCGGTGCTCGAGCCCCGGGAACTCCCGGAGCACCGTTACCGCCGCCTCACGGTCAGCTCCGGCGGCAAGCGCTGCTGCCGCTGCTGCCATGGCGTTCTCAAGGTTATGGACGCCCTTGATCCGGATCTCCTCGACCGCGCACAGAGTCTCGCCCCCGGCCACGAGCATGCCGTTCTCGACGAATGCCCCGCCCTCGTGCTTCTCGACGCGCGAGAAGGGAATCACGCGGGAAGGCGCCCGTTCCGCCATGGTGCGCACGAGGGGATCGTCAAAGTTCAGCACCAGCACGTCATCGCTGCGCTGGTTCCGGAAGATGCGCGCTTTCGCCTCGCCGTATTCCGCGATGGTGGCATACCGGTCCAGGTGGTCCTGCGTCACGTTCAGGATCGCTGCTACCCTCGGCCGGAACGTCTGGATGTCCTCGAGCTGGAAGCTTGACAGCTCCACGACGATCCAGTCCTGGCCGCGGAGTTGCTCCGGCCTTTCGGTGAGGGCGTTCCCGATGTTCCCGGCGACAAGGGTCTTCCTGCCCGATCTCCGGAGCATGAGCCCAACGAGGGTCGTCACCGTGGACTTCCCGTTCGTGCCGGTGATGCCCACGAAAGGGGAATCGGACAGGAGCCAGCCCAGCTCAAGCTCCCCGATGACCTTGATCCCCTGCCGGTGCGCGGCAAGAACCTGCGGGATCTTCGGTACGCCCGGCGAGAGGACCACAAGATCGGTCTCGAGGAAGAGCCGGTCCGGGTGGCCTCCCGCCTCGACCGCGATCGCCCCTGTGCCGAGCAGCCTGACCTGCTCGGCGAGCTGCTCCAGCGGCTTCTTGTCCGTGATCGTCACCCGGGCGCCGAGGGCGCAGAGCGTCCGCGCGGCGGCGATCCCGCTCCGCGCCATGCCTACGACCGTGACCCGCATGTTGGTGAAATCCGGTTGCAACACGCCCGTCTCTCTTACCGCAATTTCAGCGACCCGATCGACACCAGCGCCAGGATGATCCCGACGATCCAGAAACGGATGATGACCTTCGATTCCGGCCAGCCGAGCTGCTCGAAGTGATGGTGGATCGGCGCCATCTTGAAGATCCGTTTGCCCGTGAGCTTGTACGACGCGACCTGAAGCATCACCGAGACCGCTTCGACCACGAAGATCCCGCCCACCACGACCAGGATGAGCTCGTGCTTCGTCACGACCGCGAGCGCACCCAGGGCCCCTCCCAGCGAGAGCGAGCCCACGTCGCCCATGAACACTTCTGCCGGATAGGCGTTATACCACAGGAACCCGAGCGAGGCGCCCAAGAGCGCAGCACAGACGACCGCAAGCTCGCCGCTCGCGGGAATGTACTGGATCTTAAGGTAATCGGCAATGACCTTGTTCCCGCCGATATAGACGAGCACCGCGTTCGCCGTGGCGGCGATGCCCACAAGTCCGGCAGCGAGCCCGTCCAATCCGTCGGTCAGGTTGACGGCGTTCGATGAACCCACGATCACAACGACGGAAAAGGGGATGTAGAACCACCCCAGATCAATGAAGAGCCGTTTGAAGAATGGAACGGTAAGATGGGCTGCATCGGGATCCCCGGAGAAGTAGTGCAGGAAGAACCCGATCAGGAGCGATGCGGCGATCTGGAGCCCGAACTTCTCCCTGGCCTTCAGGCCTGTGGACTGCTTCTTCACCACCTTGCGGTAGTCGTCGATGAACCCGATGCCGCCGAAGGAGAGCGTGGCGAAGAGGACCACCCAAACGTATCGGTTCGTCAGGTCCGACCAGAGGAGGACCGATGCGGTCACGGCGGCGATGATCAGGAGGCCTCCCATGGTCGGTGTTCCCTTCTTGGTCAGATGGGTCTGCGGCCCGTCGTCACGCACCTGCTGGCCGACCTTGAGCACCCGGAGCCGCCGGATGACCCACGGTCCGAGAGCAAAGCTCACCAGGAGCGCCGTCACCACGGCCGCGGCGCTCCGGAAGGTGATGTACTTGAAGACATTGAAGCCCGCGACAGTCCCGTGGAGCGCGTAGAGCAGGTGATAGAGCATCAGAACTCCTCCAGGATCTTTTCCATCTTCATGCCCCGGGACCCCTTGAGCAGCACGGTATCGCCGGGCTTCGCCCGCTCGCGAAGCACCTCGGCGGCACGCGAGGTCGTTCCCGCCTCAACGATCCGGTCCTTCGCCATTCCGGCCTTCAAGGCTCCCTCGGCCGCGTGGACCGAAAGCGGCCCGACCGTGACCAGCAGGTCGACGCCGAGCTCTGCGGCGGTCCGGCCTGCGGCCCGGTGGGCCTCCGGCCCGGTCTCGCCCAGCTCGAGCATGTCGCCCAGCACGGCAATCGCCTTGCGGTCGCCGCGGCGCAGCGATGCCAGCATCTCGAGCGCCGCCTGCATGGATCCCGGGTTCGCATTGTAACAGTCGGCGATGATCGTGACCCCCCGGCTCTCCCGGATCTCCGAACGCATGGCAACCGGTCGAAAACCCTCAAGCCCGTCCCGTATCGTCTCGAGCGAAAGGTCCAGGGCAAGCGCGGCCGCGGCCGCGGCCAGCGCATTGTACACGTTGTGCCTTCCCGCAGCGCTGATGCGCACGCGTACTTTGCGCCCTTCGGCGCTAAGCGTGAACTCCGTGGCATCCTTGTCCTGGCGGATATCGTCGGCTCGCACGTCGGCGCGCTCTTCCATGCCGAAGGAAATGGTCCTGCCGGGGTGCTTCGCCCGGAGCGCGTCGAAGAACCGGTCGTCGGCGTTCAGAACCGCTGTGCCATTGCTCCCGAGGCCCTCGAGGAGCTCGCCCTTGGCCTGGGCCACGGTGTCCACGCTCCCCAGGAACTGGAGGTGCGCAGGACCGATATTGGTGATCACCCCCACGGACGGCAGGGCCAGCCGCGTGAGCGTTTCTATCTCGCCCAAGCCGCTCATGCCCATCTCGATGATCGCGGAGCGGTGCCTGTCGCTCAGCTTGAAGAGCGTCAGCGGGACGCCGATGTGGTTGTTCAGGTTTCCTTCGTTCTTGAGCACCGGCCCCTTCCGCAGCAGGATTGCAGCTAGCATCTCCTTCGTCGTGGTCTTGCCGTTTGAGCCTGTGATGCCGACGAACGGAATGGAGAATCTCTTCCGGTGGATCATCGACATCTCCTGGAGAGATACGAGCGTGTCCTCGACGGCGATCACGTTCTTGAGCCCGCTCATGGCGGCATGCCGTTTTTCGAGGGCCGACCGCTCCACCAGCGCGCCCCAGGCGCCTCTGCCGATCGCGTCGGCGACAAAATCGTGGCCGTCGAAGCGGTCTCCCTTGATGGCGATGAAGAGCTCGCCCTCCTTCACCGTCCGGGAGTCAATGGACACTCCCTTAATCTCCACGCTCTGCAATCTCCCCTGAAGCTCTTCCAGGATCCTCGCATCCAGTTCGTTCATGGGTGCCTGCGGAAGCTTGCGCCGCGCCTATTCCTCACTCGGCCCCCGCTCGCTGAAGTGCGGCCGTGATCGCCTTGCGAGCTTCCTCGCGGTCGTCAAAGTGATGCTTCTGCCAGCCGATGATCTGATAGTCCTCATGCCCTTTACCCGCAAGCACGACAACGTCGCCGGCACGCGCCGCTTGAATGGCCGTCCGGATCGCTTCGGCTCGGTCGGGGAGGACAAGATAGGGTTTCTTTCCGGAAGGCGCCCGGCCGGCGTCATCGATGCTCTTCGCGCGGAAGCCCGCTTGCTGCATCCCGGCCTCGATTTCCCCGATAATGGCCATCGGATTCTCGGTCCTCGGGTTGTCCGAGGTAACGATCACGAGGTCGCTTCCGGCAAGGGCTGCCGCGCCCATTCTCGGACGTTTGGTGCGGTCCCGGTCGCCTCCGCACCCAAAGAGCGTAATGATGCGTCCGCTTCCGACGTCCCCGACCGCCCGCAAGACCGCTGCCAGCGATTCGTCGGTGTGGGCATAGTCAACGAGGACGACAAACGGCTGCCCTTCATCGACCCGCTCCATCCTGCCCGGTACGGCCCGCATTTTCCTGACCCCATCCGCGATAGCATCCCGCGTACAGCCCAACGCGATGCCGAGCCCCGCTGCGGCGAGGATGTTCTGGACATTGTAGCTGCCGACAAGCCGAGAATCAATCTGGATGTCTCCGATCGGCGTCGCTGCCGTGAACCGGAGGCCTCCGCTGTCATGCACGAGCGCGCCCGCAGGATGCACGTCGGCATCGCGAGACCAGCCGTAGGTAATGACCTTCGCTCGCGTCCGACGCAGGATTTCGCCGTACCGGACATCGTCCCGGTTTACGACCGCGGTCTTATCCGGCCCGAGACCCGCAAAGAGCTTGAGCTTCGCCTGAAAGTAGCCGTCCAGCGACTCGTGAAAGTCGAGGTGTTCGGGCGCCAGGTTCGTAAAGGCCGCCGCTTCGAAGATGCATTCATCGGTCCGCCCGAGAGCGAGCGCGTGCGAGGAGACCTCCATCACGCAGTACGACTCACCCTGCTCAACCATTGCCGCCAGAAGCTTCTGCAGATCGATCGACTCGGGGGTCGTATTCGGCGCCGGAATGACCCGGTCGCCGATGCGGTAGTCGATCGTACCGATCAGTCCCGTCCGCCGGCCTGCCGCCTCAATGATGGAACGGACGAGGTAGCTTGTCGTGGTCTTGCCCTTCGTGCCGGTGATGCCTACCACTGCGAGTTTTGTGCTCGGATAGCCGTAGAACTTCGCAGCAAGCTTCGCCAGCGCCTTCCGGGAGTCTGGCACACGGATGACCAGGGCATCCGGGGGGGCGTCGACCGGTTTCCCCTCTTCGGCCACGACGGCCACGGCGCCCTGTGCGAGGGCCTGGGAAATAAACCGATGGCCGTCCGAGTGAAACCCTCGCACGGCCACAAAGAGGGCGCCTGGGCCTGCTGCGCGGGAGTCCTGCACGAGCGAGGACACCTCGCGGTCCCGTGCAGCCGAGACACGTCCGGCACCTTCCACGACTGCTGCCAGCTCGCCGAGCCTCATCGTGCCACCAGGAGCATCCTGCCTCCCGCGTCGTCCGGCGTGACCTGTAAGTAGACGAGGCTTTGCTCCGCCACCGCCCGGAAGATGGGAGCGGCGACGCTGCCGCCCCACACGACACCCACCGGGCTGTCCACCATCACCAGGATAACGAGCTTCGGCGAAGATACCGGGGTAAAGCCTACGAAGGAGCTCACGTAATCGTCGTGGGAGTATTTTCCCGTTCGCTGGTCAATCTTCTGAGCCGTACCGGTCTTGCCCGCAGCCGTGTAGCCCGCTGGCTTTGCCTTCTCGCCCGTCCCGGTCTCGACCGTCTTCTGCAGAATCTTTTGGAGTGTCGCGCAGGTCTGGGGAGAAACGACCTGTCCCGCCGGGGCCGGCGACGGCCTGACTGGGCCTTCGGTCTTGCCGGCACGGTCCCGCACCTCGGCGACGATCGACGGCCGTATGAGCGTCCCTCCGTTCGCGATGGCGCAGTAGGCCGTTGCCATCTGGATCGGCGTCACACCGATCTCCTGGCCGATGGCCATCGATGCAAGCGACACTCCCGACCAGAGCCGATAGTCCTTGGTCAGCCCGGGAATCTCTCCCGGGAGGTCGATGCCGGTCTTTCTGCCGAACCCGAATGCCTCAACGTATTTTGCGAATCGCGCCTTGCCGAGCCGCTGGGCGACCTTGATGGTCCCCACATTACTTGATTCGGCGATCACCTCGGCAAAGGTCAGGACGCCGTTCCGGTGCGCGTCCTTGATCGTCCGGTCCGCGACCTGAATGCTCCCCGCGCTGCAGTCGATCCGCTCCTGGGGCTGTACGACCTTCTCTTCCAGTGCCGCGGCAGCGGTCACCAGCTTGAAGATAGACCCTGGCTCGAAGGCATCGGTCACGGCCCGGTTCCGCCACTCTTCGGGCCGGTATCGCTGCGGATCATTTGGATTGAATGCGGCCCCGCCACGCTCCGGCGCACGAACGGACAGTCCGAGGATCTGGCCGGTCTGCGGCTCCATGACGATGCAGACGCCGCCCTTGGCCTTTGATTCAGCCAACCCTTTGTCCAGTTCCTTTTCCGCGATATGCTGGATCACCTCATCGATCGTAAGATAGATGTCCCTGCCGGGCTGGGGCATGCGGAACTGGAGGCCGTTCCCGCCGGGAAATACGGTCCGGCCCCTGGCGTCCTTCTCCGCCACAAGCCATCCGTCGGTCCCCCGTAGCACGTCATCATACAACAGCTCCACGCCCTCGATGCCCCGGTGGTCTACGTTCGTGAAGCCGAGGACAGCTCCGGCCATTGTCTTTTTGGGATAGAACCGCCTCGCTTCAAGCCGGAGGCCGATGCCGCTTGGATCGATCTCACGTGCCTTCTCCGCCTTGAGCGGGTCCACCTTGCGGCTCAACCAGACGAACTGCCTGTCGCTCGCAAGCTTCCTCCTGAGGGCTTCCGGGTTCTCGCTCAACAGACGGGCGAGACGCGATGCGACCGTGCGGGGGTTCTCCACTTCCGTCGGCACGCCGTAGACGGACTCCACATCGAGACTGACGGCGAGCTCGCGGCCCTTGCGGTCATAGATCGTCCCCCGTTTGGCTTCGAGCCGCACGGTCCGTTCCTGCTGCCGTTCTGCAATGCGCAGTAGGTCGCGCCGCTCGACCACCTGGAGATGGACGAGCCGAATGCCCACCGCGGCAAAGCCGAAGCCCATGAGCACCAGCACCCAGACTATCCGGCTCCGTGGTTCCCTCATGATCGGCTAACCTTCACTCCCGACCGGCTTTCCGGTCTGCGTCCTGCGGGCGGGACGGAGCGCCTGCGGTCGTCATCCGCCGAACAACAACGATGTTCTCCCTGGGCGGCCGGACCATCCCGAACCGCTTCACTGCGATCTCCTCGATCCTGCTCGGCGCGGACAGGCTTGAGGCCTCGATCTGCAGCGCCCGGTTGGCCCGCTCCAGGTCCTGCTTCTGCTTCTCCAGCTCGTCAATCTGGTAGCCCAGCCGCATGATCTGGACCTTGCCGCCCACGTAGACCATGAGCCCAATAACGACAAATACGGCCAGCACGACGACGCGGAGGTTGGGGCTTCCGCCCTTGAGGATGGGAAACTGTCCAATATGTCCTGCTCGTGTGTTCATGGTGCGCGCTCCGCCTGTATCTTTTCCGCCGCACGCAACTTGGCGCTCCGCGACGCGGGGTTACGTGCGATCTCCTGCTCAGACGCGGTAACGGGCCGTTTCGTCAGGACCTTCAGGTCCGCCTGCTTGCCACAACGGCAGACGGCCAGGCGCGGCGGACAGACGCAGGCCTTCGCATGTTCCGCGAATGTCTGCTTTACGATCCTGTCCTCCAGCGAATGGAACGAGATGACCGCGATCCGTCCGCCGGGTCTGAGCGCCGTGATCATGCTGGCGAGGCCGTCACGCAGAGAGTCAAGCTCGTCGTTCACGGCGATCCGCAGCGCCTGGAAGGTCAGCGTGGCGGGATGGATACGCCGGGGAGGATAGGCGGGGAAAACACTGGCAACGATCTGCGCGAGCTGCACCGTACTGGTGATCGGACCCCGGCCCCTCGCCCGCTCGATGGCCTTCGCTATGGTATTCGCCCTCTGTTCTTCACCATACTCGCGCAGGATGCGCGCAAGCTCCTGCCGAGAGAGCGTGTTCGCGAGATCAGCGGCGGTCACAGAGGATCTGCTGTCCATTCGCATGTCCAGCGGACCATCCACAAGGAAGCTGAAACCGCGCTCGGGACTGCCAAGGTGAAACCACGAAAGCCCCAAGTCAAGGAGGATCCCGTCCACAGACACGATCCCGAGCCCCGCGAGGATCTCCGAGGCGTCACGGAAATTCGCCCGACGCAGTACCGCTCGGCCGCCGAATTCCGCCAGTCTCCGCTGCGCTCGCTCCAGCGCCTCGGCATCCTGGTCAAGTCCTACGAGAACACCGTCGGGTCCCGAGCGCCGCAGGACCTCTTCTGCATGCCCACCGCCGCCGAGCGTACCGTCCACATAGATGCCGCCGCTCCGGGGAGCAAGCAAATCGACGGCCTCCTGCAGAAGAACCGTGATGTGTTCGGTCCCCGCAAGGCCATGTCCGGCGTTCGCGGAGGAAGCGGGAGCGGCGACCTGTACGGTCCTTCGTCCAGCGCTGTTTCCCCGCTTGCGTCTCACGCCTTACGCCTCGCGGACCGTCACAGTCCCAGCGGAAGGTTCACGGCCGGCTTCGATACACCGAAGCTCTTTGCGGCCTGCTGGGCCGTGTCGAAGACCTGGAATTCCTCCAGGACGTTCGTGGTCTTGAAGATGTTCTTGAGATAATCGGACAACCCGGCGAGGCGGACGTCGCCTCCGAAGGACTGCAGGCGCTTCTTCTCTTCAACCAGGGAATGCAAAATGGCAAAATTCACATGCTCGACGGCCTCGAAGTTCAGGATCAGGCCGAACATCTCTCCTTTGATGAGCTGGCCCACGACGCGCGTGATCTCCGCCACCTTGGTCGAATCGACCTCACCGTCGAGGTTCATCTGATAGACCTTGATCTTTGCCTCCATCGTTAGAGCCCCAGTGTGGAGAGTACCTCTCCGATCTTATCTCCCGTCTGGGACTTTCGCGCGTCCCAGGCGGCCTTATCCCAGATCTCCATCTTGTTCAGCATCCCCACGACGATGACTCCCTTGTTGATCCGCGCCCCCGCCCGGAGCGATGGCGGGATGAGGATGCGACCTTGCCTGTCGAGCTCGCATTCCGACGCGTTGGAGTAGACGTAGCGCATGTAGTCCTTCACTTCCTTCTGCGACTGGGGAAGGGCCCGGATCTTTTCTTCCACGCGCTCCCATTCCTCGAGGGGATAGACCATGATGCAGTTGTCGAAATCCATGGTCAATATGAGCTTTCCCTCGAACCGTTCTGCGATGATATCGCGAAACCTCGACGGGACGCTAACGCGACCCTTGGAGTCGACACTATGTTCGAAGCTTCCCCGGAACACTAGGCCCCCTTGCTTTCCACCTGACCCCACTTTATACCACTGACTTGACCAAGTATATCTATCCATAGGACATGTGTCAAGAAAAATATTTATTTATTGATATGTTACGATGTGGGTGGATATTGTTGAGATACGTCTCTTTTTGGCGTGACATCTGGCAAGGAAATCGGTAAAATCTGTCAGACGATCAAGGCGAAGATAGCTTCATTCCGGCCTCGCCCGAGCAGTCTGTTTTTCTCCGTTGTCTCACTCCTGGCTCTTATGTCCGACCACTTTATTCCCGCAGACCCCGATCACATCAAACGCGAAAAGGTAAAAGCCCGCGAACTGCGGAATTCCTCGTGGTGGAAGCGCAGGCGCTCCTCCGGGACCTGCCACTACTGCGGACGGAAGTTCAAGGTGGCCGAACTGACGATGGACCATCTCATCCCCCTCGCCCGCGGCGGAAAGTCCGTGCACGCGAATGTCGTCCCTGCCTGCAAGGACTGCAACAACAAGAAGAAATATCTCCTCCCTATGGAGTGGGAGGAGTATCTCGACTCGATGAAGGAGAAAAAAGAAGAGTAGGATCCCTCCCCCCTCACGGCGCACGCTCACTTTGCCCTTTCCTGGCAGCCCGGCGCAGAAGCGAAGTGGGTAACGACGACTTAGATCTTCTCCTCAACTTCCTGAAGAGGATGTGCAACAGAGCTGACGCAGCGCCACTACAAAGGCGACCCAGAAAGGACCGGGCATCGGTCCTGTCCTGTTGAGCAAGAACAAGATCTGAAAAAAAGAGCGGGCGATCGATTTCGATCCCCGCCTCTTTCGCTTTCCTTCTCTGCTTCCCGACAAGCCCGCTACGCCAGCTCCCTGACCCAGTCGACCCGCACCAGCTTGTTGTCATGCGACCATCGGTAGGTCACTTCTCCCTGAAAGGCCTTCCGGATGGCGCGGCCCAGCCGCTGAGCGAGCTTTTCGTTCGTCGTATTGATCACGATGCTGCCTCTTCCGTTCTCCTTGATGGACATCACCCGTTCCAGGGGATTATAGCCCCGCGCCCGGTCCTCCTCGTTCTTGATCAGCTTCAAGAGGTCCATCTTGTGCGGTAGCACATAGTCACCCTGCAGGGTCACGATGCCCCCCGGGAAATTGTCCCTCATCTTCAGACACGCCGGACAGACGATGTTCACCGTCTTCGTGCCGGCCTTCAACTGGTCTCTGTTCACATACCATCGCTTGTTCTGATAGACTGCCTGGCATCCCTCGCAGACCGCGGCACCCTGAGCGCCCCGTGGCAGATAGGAATCGGTGGTTACGATCCGCTTCTTGTAACCCGTTGCGTATTTCCGTTCTCTCTTCGCCACACTTTTCATCATGCTCGACCTCCTTGCATGCTGCAATAGTTACCGCATCGTGCAGACGTTCCTTTACCTCACCTTGCGTTCGATCTCCAGGAACTCCCTCTTGAACTCCGGCATGGCCCGCGCCAGGAACATCTTGATCGCCTTGAACTCCTTCACAATGTCGCGGAGGTCCTCCTCGAGCTCTGAATCCCGCTTCTTGAGGGTGTCGGCAAGGTTCGCGACCGCCTTTTCCAAAATCCTGACGCGTTCGTCGGCACTGTTCCCGTTCTTCTTCATGGGGCTCCCTCCCTTCAGCGGTTGAGCTTCGCACCGAGCTTCTGTTCGACCGATTCCAGTTTTTTGTCGATTCGGTCCCCCTTGCCCTTGTAGTCGTCGATCTTGACGCTCGTCACCACCCGGTCGGCATCCTTCATGGCCTCGTCGTGGCAGGCCTTGATGAGCCCCAGGAGCCGGTCCCACTCCCCCTCGATTACCGTCCCCATGGGGTTCGCCTTGTACGGAACCCCGCTCTCCATAACGATCCTGAGCACCCGAGCAATCACCGGGCTCACGCTTGCGCCCTTGCCGAGGGGAACAACACTGAACTCGATCATCATGACGACCTCCTTCCTCGGGCTCGGATGTTCGCGAGGCCGTTCAAGCTCTTGCTCCCACCACGTATAGCCTCTTTTTAGAGTATAGCTCCCGTTCCAGGGTATGTAAAGAAGCGCCGCTTGTTTGGACTTACGACTTCTGATGGAAGGAAGAGCAGCGTGGGCGCTTCGTTTTCTTTAGGCCGGCTACGCATTTCCCGTTGAAAAAGACACCGTTCTGCCTGATAATGCATCGTCTCTTCTTTCTCCATCATTCATTCACCGACCGATCCGTGCGAAAGGGTGCCGTGAAGCTTATCGAGGTGGCGCTCCGCGATCTCGCTGTGCCGGTCCCGAGGACCGGAAGCATCGAAGCCTCTTCAGGATACGGCCGTGCAGCGGCCGAAGGACAGGAGATTCATGCCCGCGTTCAGAGAAAGCGAATACGGTCGAATCCGTCCTATATGGCTGAGGTTCCTGTTAGCCGGGAATTCGAGCGCGAGGGATACCGCTTCCGCATCAGCGGACGGATGGACGGGATGTTCCAGGGTGATCCGCCGACGATCGAAGAAATCAAATCCTCCTTCTCCCTCCGCGAGCTTGCGGGCCAGCTCACTGACCGCCCGCTCGATCATCCCTACTCCCTGCAGCTTCAGACCTACGGATACTTCCATTGGCTTGAGCACCATGTCATTCCCCGGCTCCTCCTCCACCTCGTATCCACGCGCTCCGGAGAGTCATTCGATCTCGAGGTGGCGTTCGATCTCACGGCCTACGAGAGCTGGCTCGATCGGCGAATCGCCGAGCTCGTCGTCGAGGCCCGGAAGGCCGAGAAGCGCGCCGCACGCCGGAAGAGAATCGCCGCCAGCTTCGCCTTCCCCTTCCCGGACGCGCGGTCCGGCCAGAGAGAGCTCATCGAGACCATCGAGCAGGGAATGCGTGAAGGACGGCGCATGCTCATCCAGGCTGCGACCGGTCTCGGGAAGACGGCGGGCGTTCTCTTTCCCGCCCTCCAGGAGGCGCTGGGCCGCGGCCTGCAGGTCGTCTACGTCACGCCGAAGAACAGTCAGCACGCTGTCGCCGAGGACGTCGTCAGGCGTTTCCAGGATACAGGCGCAAAGGTGCGGTCGCTCACCATAACGGCAAAGGGCAAGATCTGCCTGAAGAACGAGCCGCTCTGCGAGCCTGCGTACTGCGAATACGCACGGGATCATTATGCCAAGGTCGCCCGGCACGGGGTACTCGATCTTCTCGCGAAGAAGAGGAAGCTCACTGCCCGGACCTTCCGCCACCTGGCCGGGGAATATCAGGTCTGTCCCTTCGAGCTGCAGTTCGATGGCGCCGAAGATGCTGACGTGGTCATCTGCGACTACAACTACGTCTTCGCTCCCCGCGCGGCGCTCGGCAGCCTGGCCTCGATCGGGGTCGACCAGGAGGGAAAACCAAACCTCGTGATCGACGAGGCCCATAATCTTCCCGGCCGCGGCATGGACTATTATTCCCCTTCGCTGTCAACCACGATGCTCGAGGACATGCGCGCAGACATCCAGCACCTTCCCGCGCGGTTCCGGCGCGAGGCGCTGGAGCTTCTCGACGGCAGCATCGAAGTCGTCTCGTCCTGCCGGCCCGAGGGAACGAAGACGCGCGCGACGATTGTTCCGCCTGTTCACTCATTCTTCGAACAGGATGCAAGGCTTCGCGCGTTCGTTGCGCGTTATCTCGCCTCCGATGTCGATATCCTGCCGCGCGACGTCGTCCTTAGACTCTGCAGGTATTGGTCCGAGTTCGCGGAAGCGCTCGAACACGCCGGCGATCCTGAACACCAGGAGTTCTTTGCCACCTTCCAGCCTCTTCCAGCAGGGGGTATCGTCAAGATCACCTGCTGCGACGCCTCGGCCATGCTCAGGGACCGCTACAATGAGTACGAGCACACTGTCGGATTCTCGGCAACGCTCAAACCCTTTTCATACTACGCCCGGCTCTCCGGCCTCGATCCTGATACGGTGAGGACTGCGGAATTCCCGAGTCCCTTCCCGAAGGAACGGCGCAAGCTCCTGATCATCCCGCAAGTCTCGACCCGCTACAGTGACCGAGAACGGAACTACGGCCGCATCGCTGAAACGATCGGGCGGATAGCGGCGCTCCGACAGGGGAACTACTTCGCCTTCTTCCCGAGTTTCGAGTTCCTGGAACGAGTGCTGGCGCTCTTTCGACCCCCGGCCGGCTTCGCCGTCATCAAACAGGAGAGGCTGATGCAGGCAGCTCAGGTCGAGGAGGTCCTGGACCGGCTCCGCGAAAAGGCCGGACCAAGCATCGTCTTTGCCGTGCAGGGAGGAACGTTCTCCGAGGGCGTGGACTATCCGGGCGAGATGGTGATCGGTGCCTTCGTCGTCGGACCGCCGCTCCCGACCTTCGACCTTGAGCGCGAAGAGATGCGGAAGTACTACCAGAAGAAGTACGATGCCGGCTTCGACTATGCCTATGCGATCCCCGCCATGGCCAAGGCTGTCCAGGCGGCAGGTAGGGTGATCCGGTCGGAGACCGACCGCGGCCTCATCGTCCTCCTGGACAGCAGGTTCGTCGACCCCGGTTATGCGCGAGCCATGCCCGCGGACTGGTTCGAGCATCGCGCGACCGAGCTTATCTCCGGCAGCATCTTGAAGGAAGTTTCCGAGTTCTGGCAGCGCAGCTGCGAAGACGCCGGGAGGGGGATGATCATCACATAACGCTGTATATGTCAGCCGCTTTATGTTATAGTTCTAGACGAGAACATCTTCCCGGCAGTTGCTCGCATTATCAGCAAGCCATAGTACAGAGGACAAGCTGCATCCATTGACAGTTCGGCGTTTTCGTGCCCGATTCGCTCTGGTTCGGAAGCGAATACGGAACAGGAAACGCACGACAGCAACAAAGCAGGGAAGGTTCCCGTGACCTTAGATTCTTGCGTGATCTCGTGATCTGAAAAATGGCAAGCTTTATGGGCATCGAAAACAGAAGACAAAAACGGGTGGTGATGAAACAAGTAGTCACCATCGATGGCAGCATCAAAGCGGTAGGGCTCGATCTGAGCACCGGGGGACTCTATGTCCATACAGGCCGTCACTTCCAGCCGGGGACTACAGTCAGTGTCACCCTGTCGCTCTATGGCGAAGCGACCAGCGTACGCGCCCAAGTCAAGCATGCAAAAGAATCCGTTGGCATGGGCCTGCAATTTATCGATCTGACACACTCGCAGAGACAGACGATAGAGAGATACGTCAATTCCAAGATCGAACATCCCACCGCGGTTGCAAAAAAGAAGATCATGATCGTTGATAACAACGCCACTTCCCGTCGCATGAACCAGAGCCGGCTTGTGGCGGACGGGTATTCAGTGGTGGAAGCAGCAAACGGCACGGAGGCGCTCGCCCTACTGGCAAAAGAAAGCATTCAACTCGTCATCCTCGACCTGTATATGGAACCGCTGGACGGCTTCGAGTTGCTTTCGATGATGCGGCAAAAGCCCGAATGGAGCAAGATACCGGCACTCGTTTTCTCGGGAAGAAGCTCTCCCGCGGACGTGGACAGGGCGCTCGCCGCGGGTGCAACTGAATTTCTGGTCAAGATGACGACCTCACCCGCCAAGCTGAGCGAGCGGGTCAAAAGACACCTTTCCAGCAAATCCTGAAAGATAACGTGCAGAACAGAGGCCTGCCAAGCGACGCGGAAACCTGACGCAATGGTACGAGCGTTCGGGTCGACCGGATGCACGCCTCACCTGTGGAGTATTCGCCTGCGAAACTTCAGCTGATATTCTGCATGGCCTCTTCAACAAGTGCAGTCGCATGCCAGCAGGTTTTGCCGATGAGGCCGCTCCTCCGCAAACGATGCCGCATGTGCATCGAGCCGGAGGACGCCTCTGACCGCCTTCGCACCCCGTCGCTCGACGAGACAAGCCGCATGAGAACCGCTGCCAGAACATCCGCCGTCCTCTGCATCGTCATCCTGTACACGCTCGTCTCGCTGTGCATGCTCCTCCTGCCGATGGCGCGGGCTGGGAAGCGCTCTCTGCTCGCGCGGAACACGTCCTTCTTCTCGCGCCTGACCCTCCGGGTGCTTTCAGTCCGTGTCATCGCCCGGGGATGGCAGCATCACCGCTCCGACGGACGAAACTATCTCATTGCGTCGAACCACGTCTCCTACCTCGACATCCTCGTGATCGCCTCGCTGGGGCCTTCGGTCTTCATTACCTCGGTCGAGCTCCGACAGGCATTCCCGCTCGGCATGCTGGCCTTCTTGGGCGGGAGCATCTTTGTCGAGCGAAGAAGCCCCGCGGGCCTGAAACGCGAGATCCGCGACATCGCGCGAGCGCTCCTGGACGGCTCGACGGTCGTGCTCTTTCCCGAGGGCACCACCTCCAACGGAGATACGGTGCGGCCCTTCAAGAACTCCCTCTTCACCGCCGCCCTCTCGACCTCGACCCCCGTCCTTCCCCTCTGCATCCGCTACCGGCGTATGAACGGCAAACGGCTTCACGGAGGCAATCGGGACGCGATCTACTATTACGGGGACATCACCTTTGCCAAACACGCCCCCCGCGTCCTCGCGCTCCGCTCTCTCCATGTGGAATGCCGTGCTCTTGAGCCGATCGAAACCCGCACCGAGCAGTCCCGAAAGGACCTCGCAGCGCGGTGCCGCGACGTTATCCGCGAAGCCTATCACGCGACGTGATATGCCGATAAGCCCCTGTCCGTCAATCCCGCGCACGCGGGAGCCCAGCGGTCTTTCTCCGGCGGTCCGGGATCCTTGCTTTCAGGAGATGGCGATACGTGGAATGTGCATGCGTGATATTCGTCCCTTCGTGTCATTCGTGTTCGGGGCTCCTGACCTTTTAGGTGAGGAAGGAAGGGCGAGCCGTGGAGAGGAGGCCGAGGAAATGCGCGGAAAATAAAAAAGCCCCGGAGGTTCTCTCCGGGGCTCCTGGTGGATGTCTCTCTTATTGGACCTTCACCACATTCGCTGCCTGCAGTCCCTTGGGACCCTGCACGATGTCGAAGGTCACCCGCTCGCCT
>JBAIYC010000462.1:0-20631 GCA_037916085.1 Nitrospirota bacterium
CTGTTCCTGGTCATCGTCCTGTCCGCCTACATCGGCATACGGCTTGCCAATCTGCCTGAAGCGTGGTTCACCTATGCCACGGAGGGCCTGCACCTTTCGCTCATCTTCACGATCACGATGGGCATTGCCAACGTGAGCGACCGCTTCCTTGCTTTCTTCCTGAAACGGGTGGAGGTCCCCATAGCGGTCACGAGCCTCCTGCTTGCTGTCGTCAAGTCCATCGTCTACATTGTCGGCATCCTGATCATCCTGAACTTTCTGGGCATCTCCATCACCCCCATCATCACCGCCCTCGGCGTGGGCGGCCTCGCCATGGCGCTGGCCCTTCAGGACACGCTTTCCAACCTCTTTGCCGGCATCCATATCATGGCCGAGCAGACCATTCGTGTCGGGGACTACATCAGGCTGGAGTCCGGGCAGGAAGGCCAGGTCGAGGACATCTCCTGGCGCACGACCCGGATCAGGATGCCGCCGAACAACATGGTCATCGTGCCGAACAACAGACTTTCGCAGAGCCTCATCACGAACTACTATCTTCCGGACAGGTCGCTGGTGCTGCCCGTGCCGGTGAGCGTGGGATACCTGTCCGATCCCGAAACGGTGGAGCGGGCGCTGCTGGAGGAGGCCCTTGGGGCTGCCCGCGATATGCCCGGGGTCCTGTCCGAACCCGCGCCTTTTGTCCGCTTCCAGCCCGGTTTTGGGGAATCATCGATGAACTTCACGCTCTTCTGCCGCATTCGGGACATCCAGGACCAGGGCGCTGTCGTGAGTGAACTGAACCGCCGCATCCTGCGGAGGTTTCGCAGCGAGGGCATCGAGTTCCCGTTCCCGACCAGGACCGTGCATCTGCGGGACGAGCGCCTGTCCCGGTAGCGCGAAGTGTCCTGTGCTACGGTCACCGAGGAGCGATTTTTCTGTTGCTTTTCCAGTGTTCCTCCCGGTATCATATCAGGCTTTTGATCCACACTACCCTGAAGGAGGAATTGGCAACATGATGATGGTTGACATCAATCTCGGCAAGTGCGACGGGGACGGGACCTGCGCCAACGTGTGCCCGCAGGCGGTCTTCAAGATCAACAACGGCAAGGCCGAAGCGGTCAACGCGTCCGAGTGCATCAACTGCCAGACCTGCGTGGAGAACTGCCCGCAGCAGGCCATTACCGTCACCGAGATGTAATCTTCCCACTGGGGACACAATAAAAGGGGACCGGTCCATACCGGTCCCCTTTCTTTTTTGCGGGCTTCTTGCGGCCCTACTTTACTTTCTCGGCGATGGCCTGGAAGGCCTTCATGATGTCGATCGGAAGGGGGAACACGATGGTGGTGTTCTTCTCGGTCCCGATCTCTGTGAGGGTCTGCAGGTAGCGGAGTTGGAGGGCTGTCGGGTCCTTGCTGATGACCACAGCGGCCTCGGCGAGCTTGGTCGATGCCTGGAGTTCGCCTTCGGCGTGAATGATCTTGGCACGTCGTTCCCGTTCGGCCTGCGCTTGGATGGCGATGGCTCGCTGCATTTCGGCGGGAAGGTCGACGTTCTTCACCTCCACGGCCGTGACCTTGATGCCCCACGGTTCGGTCTGGTCGTCGATAACCTTTTGGAGCTCGACATTGATCGCCTCGCGGTTCGAAAGCAGGTCATCCAGGGCATTCTGGCCGAGGATGCTCCGGAGCGTCGTTTGGGCGATCTGGGAAGTCGCATAGAAATAGTCCTCCACCTCGAGGATGGCCTTCTTAGGGTCGATGACACGGAAGTAGATGACGGCGTTCACCTTCACGCTCACGTTGTCTTTGGTGATCACATCCTGCGCCGGCACGTCCATCGTGACGGTTCTGAGGCCGACACGCACCATCTTCTGGACTCCCGGTAGCAGGATGATGAGTCCCGGTCCTTTGACGCCGCCGACGTCGCTCACCCTGCCGAGCGTGAAGATGACACCCCGCTCGTACTGTTTCAGAATCTTGAGCGTGTTGAAGAGGAACCACGCCACGATGAAGATGAAGATCACAGCACCAAGTCCAAACGCCTGATAGCCCATGTTCTGCCTCCTCGGATTGAGTTGCCACGGATGTTCACGGATTGACGGAGATGGGACGCAGACACGGAGACGGAATTGCCGAGCTCGTGTTCCGCGTGCATCCGTGCCTATCAGTGGCTAGATGCTTTCTTGACCTTTAGCTTGAGCCCTTCAACGGCGACGACCGAGACCTTCTCGCCCGTTTTGATGGCCTCATCGCTCCGGGCGTTCCAGTACTCGCCTCGTACGAACACCTGTCCGCGCTCTCCAATGTCCGTCCTTGCTTCTCCGGTCAGCCCGATCAATCCCTCTTTGCCCGTGTCCACCTTACTGCGCTGCGCCCGTATGGCGACGGTAACGGTAACGATGAAGAGGATCGCGGAAGCGGCCACCACCGGGATGATCACGGCCCAGGATATTCGGAGCGACGGCTCAGGCGTGTCGATCAGCATGAGGGAACCGAAGAGCATGGCAACGGCGCCGCCCACTCCGAGAATGCCGTGGCTCGTGATAAAGGCCTCGGCGATGAAGAGCCCGATGGCGAGAAGGATGAGCATGAGTCCCGCATAGTTGATAGGCAGGGTCTGGAGCGCGTAGAACGCGAGGATGAGGAAGATGGCGCCGGCGACGCCGGGAAGGATGGCGCCGGGGTTCGAGAGCTCGAAGTAGAGGCCGTAGAACCCGAGGATCATCAGGATATAGGCGATGTTCGGGTTGCTGATGATGCCCAGGACCTTCTCGCGGAACCCCATCGAGATCTCGCGCACCGTGGCGCCACTCGTGTGCAAGGTGCGTTTTCCCAGCACAACGTCCACAGTCCTCCCGTCGATATCTTTCAGGAGCGTCGGAAGATCGGGTGAAACGAGGTCGATGACCTTCAGCTTGAGAGCTTCGGTCTCCGTCGCGGACACCGCCTTCCTGACGGCGTCCTCGGCCCACTTCGCGTTCCTGCCCCGTTTTTCCGCGATGCCGCGCATCATGGCCGCAAGGTCGTTGGTGACCTTCTTTGCCATGGTCTCATCCATCTTGCCTTCCATCTGGACGGGAGATGCAGCGCCGATATGTGTCGTGGGAGCCATGGCCGCGATGTTTGCCGAAAGCGTGATGAACACACCCGCCGAGGCCGCCCTGCCGCCGCTCGGGGTGATGTAGACCACGGTCGGGACCTCCGATGACATCATGCGGATGATGATATGGTTCGTTGAATCGACAAGCCCGCCCGGCGTGTTCAGCTCGATGATGAGCGCTTCCGCGGAGCTTTTTGCCGCCCGGTTGATGGACTTGATGATGTATTCCGCCACGGTGGGAGTGATGGGAGCATCAATCCGGATCAGATAGACGAACCGTTCAGGATGCGGAGGAGCCGCTGTCGGTGTCGGCGTCGATCTGCTTCCCGATGCATCCGACAGTGCGGCGATGCCGACAACGATCAGAAACAGGAAAAAGGCAAGCGCAACAATGGATGAGGTTTTTTGCATGTGCGAGCGCCCCTGTGCATGTCGGGCGGTGACGTTCGGAAAAGACAATGAATTATAGCTTCAACTGCAGGGGGTGTCAATCCCGCGACAGGGGATTCGCCGTCTCCGCCGGGAAAGATGCGGTTACTGTCATGGGAGCGCGCATTCCCTCAGGAGCCTCCGGCTTCTGCAGGGGCTCCACGAAAGCTTGACTTACTGCGGTATTTTCTGTAGCATCCAATCGGGTACGCCAAAATGCGCATCACCGGCGGCATAGGCCGCGGACGAAGGCTCACGGTACCGGCAGGAGACCGTGTCCGGCCCACATCGGATAAGGTCAAGCAGGCGCTTTTCAATATCCTGGGCGATCAGGTGCGGGGAGCGCGTTTCCTCGACCTCTTTGCCGGCGCGGGCGGAATCGGGCTCGAGGCGCTGAGCCGCGAGGCCGGCCTGGTGGTGTTCGTCGATTCGGCGCGGGAGTCACTTGCTGCCATCCGGAAGAACATCGAGGCCCTCGGCTGTGCGCACCGGGCAATCGTTATTGCGTCAAGAGCCGAGAGCTTCCTCAAAAGGCCCTCGGAACCCTACGATATCATCTTTCTCGACCCGCCGTACAGAATGGAACTTGCGCCGCTGCTCCGGCTTATCGCAGAAGCAGGCCTCCTGCGCCACGGGGGACTTGTCGTTGCCGAGCATTTCAAGAAACAGCCGTCTCCGGAAGGTGCAGGCCCGCTGGAGCGCTACCGGGAAGCGGTCTACGGCGACACGGCCCTGGCGTTCTACCGGACGGGTGCCCGCGAGCATCGAGATGTGAGGGAAGGGGAAAACACATGAAACGCATCGCCGTCTATCCGGGTACCTTTGATCCTGTCACCAACGGCCACGTGGACCTTGTGGAGCGGAGCCTTCGCATGTTCGACAGGGTGATCGTTGCCATCGCAGCCAACCCTAAGAAGAAGCCGCTCTTCTCCCTTGACGAGCGGCTCGCCATGTTCCGAGCAGCGGTGCGGGGAAAGAAGAATGTCATGATCGAGGGATTCGATTGCCTTCTGGTGGACTATATGAAGGAGAAGAAAGCGGTAGGACTGATCAGGGGCCTGCGCGCCGTGTCGGACTTCGAGTACGAGATGCAGATGGCCCTCATGAACCGGAGGCTGGACAGCGAGATCGAAACGGTCTTCCTCATGCCGAGCGAGGAGTATTCCTTCATCACCTCAACGATCGTGAAAGAGGCGGCAAGCTACGGCGGAGATGTGTCGAGCCTCGTGCCGAGGGGGGTCGTGGAGCAGTTGCGAAAGAAGTATCGCCGGTAAGTGCGATTCATTTTGCCTGCGATCGCTGGCGCAGCGCCTCGTAGAGGATCACAGCGGCGGAAGTGGCGACGTTCAGGGAGTCGATCGTCTCTGCCATGGGGATCCGAACACGGTGCGACACGTCCTTCAGGAGCCGCTCTTCCAGCCCCGATCCTTCCTGGCCCAGGATGATCGCCGTGGGCTTCATGAGATCCAGCGAGAAATGGGTCGTCGGACCGCTGAGGACCAGGGCAGTTGTCTGAAATCCCTTCTTGATGCATTTTCCCAGGAACAGTTCGATATCGTTGAGCCTCACCACCGGCAAGCGGAGGATGCTTCCCATGGACGCCCGGACTGCCTTGGGATTGTAGGCATCGACGGTCTTCGGGGTGACGGCGACACCTGAAGCGCCAACCGCCTCCGCAGTTCTGATGATCGTGCCGAGGTTCCCGGGGTCCTGGAGCTGATGGCAGACGACGATCAGCCGTGCCGGATGGTCCAGCAAGGCCTCTTCACTCGGTTCCCGCATCTCAACGACGGCGAGCACAGGCTGCGGCGTCTTGCTCTCTGCAACGCTGTCCATCAGGCGGTCCGATATCCAAAGCATGTCGACACCCGACTGCTCCGCCTCTTTGATGACCCCTTTCCCGTGGTGCCTGGTCAGAGAGGGGGACGAGACGACCTGCTTCACCTTCGCGCGGTCCCGCAGCGCTTCCTCCACCATCTTGACCCCTTCGACGACGAACAACTTCTCGCGCTTCCGCACCTGCGGGTCTGAAAGTGACACGAGATGCTTGACCTGCCTGTTATCCCTGCTCGTTACGGGTGTATGCGGGGAGGACCGTTCCATGGCAGGAGTATACCATAGTTAACAGCGATCACGAAACGGAAGCCGTGGACCATTTCAGCATCGGCCCGCGAAGTGTCGGTCGTCAAACGACATTCCGCAGCCGCTCGAACGGCGTTCACCGGAGTGTTAGATATCTATCGGCGCTACCGAACGCCTGAAGGGCGATTGAAAGAAGGGAGAAATGACTTGTGTCGGGATGGCGGCCGGGGACGCTGCGGTGAGACTGAGCCACGCGATAGAAGGGATGGACCGTCAGCAGTTGAATAAAGAAGACAGGAATAGACATATCACGCGACTTTCGCGGGGAGCACAGGCGAGACGATATTGCTCGTGGACCATGGACAATGATATCGTCATTCTGGACCTGCTCCTCTCCGGCTACCAAGAGCGGGCGGACCTGATGGCACTATCGTTCACGAGGTCCTTCCAGTCATAATTCTGCAGGTTCACGATCTTTCCCTTGATGTGCCGTACCACCTTTTTGGCATCCCGTTCAACGTCCATTTGTAGAATACAGCAACGACTGCAAATGCACGGTCTGTATAGTTCCGAATAAGGACCAGTGCTCACCCGACGGTTATGATAGGGAGCCCGCGGGGAGCACAGAGTGTCACGAGAACACTGTATTGACGGCAGGCAATCGGGCGGACAGGACGGACGGCGCAGGAGCGATTTTCGAGGAAGGGGCAGGGATGGCCCTTCCGGTGGTCTCGAAGCTGATGTCCGGTGAGCACCCTGAACCCGAGGTTCAATTTTTTCTAACACATACAAGCCAGGCCCGGGCACCTCGTGTAGATAGAGCGGAATGACCGGCTGATGACAGCAGACATCACGGCGCCTGGCACAGGCGAGGATTTTCTTTTGCTTTTTTCCCGCATTACGTAGCAATGGCGACGCCGGTATCGGCAACGGCATGGCTGTTCAGGAGTGCTGCAAGCCACGGAAAGTGATGCTCCTCTTCGGGAAAATGCAGGCGGCGCGAAGCCAACTGCCGTGGTTATGTTCCCCTTTTTTCACGGGATCGTTCCCCTTGCACCAATATGAATGCTAATCGTTTGGCACATTAATACAGGGATTTGGAAATTACAACACCGTTGACTGCCGGTGATTGCTAATCGCTAGTTGTGGTTTCCCTCACCATGTGTGAATATGTGTGATTGCTGCATAGTTGCTAAGCGCAAAGGAGAAAGGAGAGAAGTGGGCGTCGTGTATTCACCGTTTTTTAGCAGTCCGGAGGCCAAATTGTCGGGTGTGATATACTTAAGACACGAGAAGGTTTCTATGATCGAACGCGGGGCGTTACCCCGCAAGAAATCTGCGAATGGAAAGGAGTGATGACCATGAAGGAAGAGCTGGAAAGGAAGGAAGGCAGCATTATGGTTCCGCTCCTAGTGGGCGGCATTGTCGGGGCGGGTATCGCGCTTCTCCTGGCGCCGAAGTCAGGGAAGGAGCTGCGGCAGGACATCAAGGATGTCGCGTCCGGCACGGGTAAGAAGATTGTCGACGTGGTCGAACGGGGCAAGGAGCTGTATGCCGACGGCACTGCCGCTGTCAGGACCGCGGTCGAGGCGGGGAAACACGCATACGTGGAGGAGAAGGAAAAACATATGACGGCCGCCTGAGGACGCGGCGAAGCGGGCCCCGGTTTCGGGGCCCGCTTTTTCTTTGTCCGAAGCGGGCTCCCAGGGCGGTCAGGTCACCCTCAGCAGCTCCGGATGGGTGTGCGGCAGGAAGACGGCGCCGAGGAACTCTTTCATGAACTCGGCGTCGTCGTGCATGTGCTTGTAGGTGATCCTGTCCACGAGGCCGTTCGCTTCGATGGCGATGTTCGCATCGAGAAGGAGCATGCGGGCCCCTTCGAGCGACGTGTTTCCCTTGGCCTTCACGATCTCCTGGGGCCAGGCAGGAACCATGCCGATGCCCGCGGCTTTCTTCACGTTGATGCCGGTGCCGAGGGCCCCAGAAACGTAGACGTTCCGCACGTCCCGGAAGGATGTGCCCACCGAACGGGTGAGCACGAGGAGCAGGGTGAACATCGCCGCCTTGGAGCGCATGAAGTTCTGTATCTCGCTTTGGGTGATGAACAGCGGGTCATGGCCGTCGCAGGCGATCGGGAATGCCGGTTCGCCGTGAAAGGCAACGATGTGGTCGCTCTCCTTGAATGTCCCGGCAGGGTCGATGATGCCGGCGCGGAACAGCTCGTAGAGGAGGCTCACCATGCCTGACCCGCAGATCCCTTCCGGCTGCGCACGGTCGAAGGTCTTGCAGGTGACCGTGCTACCAGCAATCTCGATATCGTAGACGACCCCTGTCTTTGCCCGTCTGCCGATGCGGGAGATCCCTTCCTCCAGCGCCGGGCCGGCTGCTCCCGCCCCCACGATCATCCAGTCACGGTTCCCGATGACGACCTCGGCGTTCGTACCCACATCGATAAGGATGTCCGGCTCTTCGGCCCTGTGCATGCCCGCGGCGATGATGCCGGCGGTGATGTCCCCGCCCACATAGCTGCCGGCATTGGGGAAGACGAAGACGGCGGCCTCGGGGTTGATGTCAAGCCCCAGCTCGCCGGCGCTGAAGAATCCCGGCACCCTCACCACGGGAACGAAGGGCGCCGCCGGGATGGTGCGGACATCGAGCCCGAGAAAGAAATGGGTCATGGCCGTGTTCCCGGCCACGGACAGGGCGTGGATGTCCCGGGTATTGATCCTCGCTTCGCGGCAGAGCCAGGAGATCAGCTCATTGACGCCGTTCAGGAGAACGCGGTACACGTCTTCGCCGTTGCCGGACAGGACATGGTGCATTCGGGTCAGGATGTCGCTTCCGTACTCGATCTGGGGGTTCTCCAACGAGCGGATCAGAACGTCGGTGCGGTGGATATTGTCGTAGAGCAGCGCGACCAGATTGGTCGAGCCGAGGTCGATCGCGACGGCATAGGACCGATCCGTCCCCATGTCAACGAGGCGGTAGCTGTTCCCTGTGCGAGCGACGAAGCAGGAGACCTCCCGCCCGGGTTTCAGGAGGCAGTGCATGTTCCGGAGCAGGGAGAGGGGGATCTCAAGAGGGCGGAGGCCGAGCGCGTCCCGAAGGCGCTGGTCATGGGCGCGGCGGTCGGCCTCCGAAGGAGCGGGGAGCATTACGGTCTTCTGGAAGATGAGGGAATCCATCAGGCATGGCCTTCTCTGATCGATCTTCGGAACAATAACATAGTCACCGGGGAAAAACAACCCGGCCAACGTGGTCTCGTCGGCGTTCCCCTGCCGGGCGGGCATGCTTGATAGGCCGCCTTCCCGGGGAGGTATAGTCTCATAATGAGACGATTGATATTTATGATTATCATCACCATGATGATGTTCGGGGGCGGCACTCTGGCATCTGCCGGTCAGAAGATCCCGTCCAAAGCGGCGCAGGGGACATACGAGAAGGCGACCTTTGCGGGAGGATGCTTCTGGTGCATGGAAGCGCCCTTTGACAAGCTGAAGGGCGTCATCTCGGTGACCGTGGGGTATACGGGTGGCCACCAGGAGAACCCGAACTACGAGGAGGTATCGTCGGGAAGGACGGGCCACGCAGAATCCGTCGAAATCTTCTACGATCCCGCACAGATCGGCTATGCGATGCTCCTCGATGTGTTCTGGCATAATATCGATCCGACGACCAAGGACCGCGAGTTCGTCGATGTGGGCAACCAGTACCGCACGGTGATCTTCTATCATACCGAGGAACAGAGACGCCTTGCCGAGGAATCAAAGCGAAAGCTCGAAGATTCGGGAAAGTTCGGGAAGCCTATTGTTACCGAGATCGTGCCGGCTGGCAAGTTCTATCCGGCGGAGGACTATCATCAGCACTACTACCGAAAGAACCCCCTCCGCTACAGGTTCTACCGTTTCAATTCCGGAAGGGACCAGTACCTTGACCGTATCTGGGGCAAGGACCGGAAAGAATGAGCCCGTGTCGGTCCTGAGGTGGGGAATGGTGCGCCGTTATAGGCTTATCTTCATGCAGTGAGCCACTCTGCGCTTCTCGATTTGGAGATTGGCGAAAAAGGGAGAAGAAATCATCTAAGTCTACCAATTTTCGAGCAAAAGGTGTATAATGGTTTTTGTTGAAGTAGCTGGCGCTGATTGCCCGATGAAGAGTAGATCCAGGTCGTACCTGAGCATCCGCCCCTCTCGAGCATCATATTCCATCCTAACATTAATGACTTATAGCGGTATTGGCCGGCTGGCGTTTCCGGCGAGGAGGGTCCTATGGGAGGGATAGTTGCCACGGGAGGGTCTGTAGTATCTTACTGTTCGAAATGCAGGCTCAGTCTTGCCCATGAGGTCCTCTCCGTGGTCGGTTCAACAGTCACGAAGGTCAAGTGCAAGGGCTGCGGAAGCACGCACAAGTTCCGCGATCCGGCTTCCGTCAAGAAACCCCGCGTTACGCGCAGAAAGGTCGCGAACATGCCGCCCGCGGTGCTCTGGCATGCCTACATGGCCCAGGCCCGGGGCAAAGAACTGCTCTATAACATTACGGGCCGCTACCGGGTCGGGGACATCCTTGTCCACGACAAGTTCGGCAAGGGCGTGGTGAGGAAACTGTCGATGAACAAGTGCCTCGTGATCTTCCAGGACAAGGAACGGCTGATGGCGTCGTCGAACTGAAGCCCGGCGTACTCTGAGTCTCGTCTTCATCGGGAAAGCCTGCTCATGTGGTGAGCAGGCTTTTCTAGTTGGTGTTACCGTTCGACCGGGCAACCAGTAAGGAGGCTGTCGGCTCGGAATCCAGTTTTCCTCTTGAGGCCGCCCTCAAGGGCCTCGACAGGAGCCATCGGTCACCTATCGGTGCTGAACATCCGGCACAGGGAGCGGGCTGCCGGCTATTGAAGCACCTCCTGTACCTTACGCAGAAGATCGTCGGGGACGAATGGCTTCTGGATGAACGCATGCCCTTCCCGCAGGACCCCTTTTCCGCGCAGAATGTCCGCCGCATAGCCGCTCAGAAAGAGGACCTTGATGCCGGGACTGATCTTCTCGATCTCCTCATATGCCTCCATCCCGTTCTTGCGGGGCAACATCACGTCAAAGAGCAGGAGATGGATTTCCTGCGGTTGCCTGGAAAAGGTATCTACCGCGTGAGCACCGTCAACGGCCTCGACGACAGAGTAGCCCGCTTCAGTGAGTGAGTTCTTCAGTGCCGCCCGCACGTCCGCGTTGTCTTCGGCAATGAGAACTGTCGCTGACCCCCCTGTCAGCTCCTGAGGAGCGGATTTGTGTCGTGGCTCGCTTCGGGCAAAGGTCCGCGGCAGGTAGACCTTGAAGGTCGATCCCTTGCCGGGCTCACTGTGGACCGTGATCGCTCCGCCGTGCTGTTTGACGATGCCGTAGACGATGGAGAGGCCGAGTCCGGTGCCTTTCCCGACCTCCTTGGTCGTGAAGAAGGGGTCGAAAATCTTGCCCCTCGTCTTGTCGTCCATTCCCATGCCTGTGTCCGAGACGACCAGCACGGCATAGGGCCCGGGCCTGGTCAAGCCGATGGCGGAGGCTTCAAGCGCATCCAACGATGCCTGATCCGTGCTGATCGTGATTACGCCGCCGCCGCCGATGGCATCGCGGGCGTTCGTGCAGAGGTTCATCGCGACCTGTTCGATCTGTCCGCGGTCCGCCATGATGACCAGCTTCTGCGGGAGCACGTCCGTGATGAGCTCGATGTCCTCTCCGATAAGCCTCAGGATGAACTTTTCGAGCTGATGTACGATTTCGTTCAGGTCAGTCGGCTCGGGGTTCATTTCCTGACGCCGGCTGAAGGCGAGCAGGCTTTTCGTGAGGTTCGAGGCGCGTCGCGCGGCGCCGAATATGTGGTCCACAGCGGTCCTCAGCGGATCGTCGGGCGCCATCTTCTTCTGGAACAGACTGGCGTATCCGAGGATCGTCGTCATGATATTGTTAAAATCGTGGGCGATCCCCCCTGTGAGCGTCCCCACTGCCTCCAGCTTCTGGGCGTGACGGAGCTGGTCCTCAAGTGCCCGTTTTGCCGTGATATCGTTGATGATCTCGATAGCCGAGACGACCTTGCCGGTCCCGTCCTTGAGGGGGAAGGACTTCGTCTCGACATAGACTGCGTTGCCCTCTCTGTCCCAGTGCCGGTGGAGGGCGGTGTGGGGCTCCCCGGTCTCGAACGTATGTCTGACGGCGCATTCCTCGCCGTCCTCATAACATGGTCTTGGGCTCTGATGGGATATTTCATAACAGTGTCGTCCGACGATCTTGTCTGCGGGGAGCTTCACCTGCCTGCAGTAGGCGCTGTTCACCGAGACTGCACGATAGTCGGGAGAAATGACGAGAAAGGCCTCGTCCACGGCCTCAAGGATGTTCTGTGAGAACATCTCCGCCTTGTTCCGCTCGTTGATTTCACGCTGGAGCTGCTCGTTGAGCAAGACGAGATCCATCGTGCGCTCCTTGACGCGCTGTTCGAGCTCGTCCTGGGTCTTCCGCAGTTCGTTCTCCACCGTC
Source organism: Nitrospirota bacterium (assembly GCA_037916085.1). Classification (GTDB taxonomy): domain Bacteria; phylum Nitrospirota; class UBA9217; order UBA9217; family UBA9217; genus JAKAHZ01. The sequence goes on from JBAIYC010000462.1 coordinate 12,106, forward strand.
TCCCGAGCTTTGATCTCTTCGACTGCCTGATCGCGCATGAGCCGGTAATTCCGGATGCGGTAGGTCAGGTCGGTGACGTCCTGGATGACGAAAAGAGCGTGGAAATCCTTTCCCGTGCCGGTCGCCAGGGGCGTTACCGTCGTGTACTGGATCCTGCTTTGTCCGTCGGGAAGCACGGCGGGGATGATGTGATTGTGAAGCTGCGAGGAGAAGAGCGTCGGCGGGCCTCCTGCAAAGATATCGTTCAGTCGGACCGCATACTTGGGATGCTTTAAGTGAGGATAGCAGGAATCGATTTTCTTTCCGACGATATCAGGTTCGCGGATCCCCGTCCATTCGGCCAGGAGCCTGTTCCAGAAGAGGACGACAAAATCCTTGCGCAGGATGAAGATGCCAGCGGGGATGTGGTTGAGAAGACCGTATTCTTGGGGTGCCAGGAAGCCGTCCACAGGGTTCTCTCCGCCGTTCAGGAAGAAGCGTCGATTGCCGAAAGCAGACTGTCAAAGGAGCCCACGGTGAAGAGCAGGATGATGTTCCCCTCCACTTCGAGTTGCCGGATAATGAAATCAGTGCGCACGAGAAGGATAACGGTGTTCTTCGTCATGTTTCCCGAGGTGATGAGATTGGCGACGGTATCCTCTGAATAGAGGGGCAGCGAATAGTTTATGCGTTCCTGGAGAATGTTGCCGAGGGAGCCCATCACGCCGTTCAGCAGGATGTTGCCGACCTCGTTGAGCGTGCCGGCCCGGACCGAATCAAGGTCGGGAGTGCCGGGCTCCTCGCCGGTGAGAACGGCCACCAGCCTGGACGCACTGTCGGGCGGGAAGACCAGGGCGGCCTTGCCGGTGAAAGCACCGTCGAAGCCGAGCGTCACGGAAGCCAGACGGCTCCGTCCCAGCTCTGCGAGCTCAACGTTCACTTGCTCGGGTTCCAGAACCTTGATAAAGGGCACATGAAGCGTCACGGGGAAGTTCACCATCTCGTTGAGCGAGCTCGCGGCTTTGCCCACTCCGATGTTGATGAACTCCTTTAGGGCATCGATATGACGAAGTGTCGGCTGGCTCGTCATTGCTTTCTCGCGCCAAGGACAGTTTGTACCGTCTCGCGGAGTTCGGCCTCTTTCGGCGGCTTGTGGATGAACGCCGCGGCTCCCAGTCCGATGCACTGTCTGCGCACACTGTCCTGGATGTCCGCCGTGACAATGATGACGGGGATCTTCGGCGCACTCTCGTGAAGCGCACTCAGGATCTTGAATCCGTCGATCTCCGGCATGATGAGGTCAAGAATGATGCAGTCGGGCGGACTGTCACGGGCAACCTTTAGCCCTCTGGCGCCGTCGCCCGCCTCCAGGACGGCATGGCCGTCCAGCTTCAGGAAATCGCGGACCTTCGAGCGGGCATACGCAGAATCATCTATTACAAGGATTGACGCCATGCACGCAGCTCCTTTCCCGTCCCTGCGACTGTTTCTCGGCCGCGAGACCTGTTGCCCTATGGTGTCATGAATGGACTGCGGGCCGAGCGTGCCTCACGCGGGCCCAGGCAAGTACGCATAGTGTATAGTATAGATGAAACTTTTATTAATTGCAAGACAAGTTTTGTTGGTTTCAAGAGTTGTTTGTCCGGCCTGCCCGACCAGTTAGGTATTGCCAATCAGTTCAGCGTGCGGAGCGGCGCGCGAGGGCTTCAGAGCGGGGGAGGGGATTTCCTGCCGAAGATGATCCTGACAACCTCGTCGATCTCCATTTCGCTGATCAGGATGTCCTCCACCGGCAGGGCCGACGAGAGGATCTTCGAAGCGGCGCTCTTTACGCCGTCCCGGGAAACCTTGAGGACGGCCTTCCCGTCAGTGGCGGTAACCACCTCGCCGAAGGGTCCCAAATCCTCCCTGCGGACAGTTCCCGCGGGGAACGAAAGGGTGAGGAGCTTCTCCCTGGCGTAGCGCCTGACCAGGTCGTCCAGCGGACCATCAGAGACAATCATGCCCTGATCGATGATGATCACGCGCCTGCAGAGACGGCTGATGTCCTCCATGTAGTGGGAGGTGAGGATAATGGTGGTGCCCTGCTCCCGGTTATAGCGTCCGATGAAATCACGGATGCTCTGCTGCGCGACCACGTCCAGCCCAATCGTGGGCTCGTCTAGGAAGAGGACCTTCGGCCGGTGGATGAGCGCCGCCACGAGCTCACACTTCATCCTCTGCCCCAGCGAGAGCTTGCGGACCGGGACGTCCAGGATGTCCCCGATGTCGAGCAGCTCGGCGAACTCGGCGAGGCTTCGTTCGAACTCCCGGTCGGGGATCTCGTAGATCTCCTTGTTCAGCAGGAAGCTCTCCCGCGCCGGAAGGTCCCACCAGAGCTGGTTTTTCTGGCCCATGACGATGGCGAACTGCTTCTGGAACTCCGCCTGCCGCCGGAAGGGGACGTATCCCAGGACGCGGACGTCCCCGGCCGTGGGATGGAGGATCCCCGACAGGACCTTGAGCGTCGTGGTCTTGCCTGCGCCGTTCGGCCCCAGGAAGCCGACGAGCTCGCCGGCCCCGATCGAGAAGCTGCAGTCCTTGACGGCCTCTGCGACGAGCCGCTCGCGCCGGAAGAGCCCGCGCAGGGACCCGGACAGGCCCGGCGGCTTCCGGTAATACTCATAGTTCCGCGTGAGATGCTTGACTTCGATAACGGGCATAAGGTCCGCCTCGCGTTCCTTTCAGCTCGACGCACTGCTGTACGCCTTGAGGCTCTTCTGCCAGAGGAACAGGCTGAGTGCGAAGAAGCCGGCTGCGTAGCAGAGGGCGAAGAGCGTCGTCTTTCCGTCCAGCAGTCGGAGCGCCGCCTTGGCCGGGAATGCCACGGCCAGAATGATGGGAAGAACAAAGGTGAAGACCGCCCGAACGGCCGGCGAATATACCTCCGGCGGAAACCGCCCGATGGTCATCGCCTCTCGGTACAGCCAGATCGCGTTCTCGCTTTCCAGCTTCCAGATCGTGATGCTCGCGGTGATGATATGGATCCCCAGGACCGTGGTCATCCCCGCGAGTAGCAGCAGGGCGTAGTGAAGGAGCTGCAAGGGACCGGGAGGGACCGGCAGCCTTCCCATCACATATACGATCAGAACGACGATGGGCGCGAGAAATATGGTGTCCAGGATGTCGGTCATGCGGCAGAGGCAGAAGAAGAGGGGATCGACGGGTTTGGAGAGGACGAAGTCGAAGTTCCCGCGCTGGATATCGAAGCGGAAGGCGTAGATGCCCCGGAAGAGCGCCTGGGACATGACGTCGATCAAGTTGAAGGTGAGAAAGAACAGGACGACCTCGTACTTCGTGTATCCGGCCAAGGTATCGGTGAAGGAAAAAAGGGATACGATCAGGAGCAGGAAGAATCCGAAACGGACAAGCTTGCCGGCAAGGTACGCCCCAGAATCGATCCGGTTCGACAGGAATGACCCGATTGCCAGCAGCGACAACTGCTTCCAGATGCGGAAATATTTTCGTGCGATTGCCATGGTTCCCATCGAAGTGAGGTGTCCGCTACATCCCTTCTCCAGTATATTTCCTGAGCCCCCGCCGCCAGACCCAGAGCGCCGAAAGGCCGAAGAGGAGGACCCAGGTTGCCTGAAGCGCGATGCCCCGCAGGGCGGCGGAGAGGTCGGCCCTCCCGAGGTAGATCTCCATGGGCAGGTACATGATCAGAGCGAAGGGGAGGGCCGAGAACGCAGCGAAGAGCGCAGGAGAGAGGATGTCGAGCGGGAAATAGGCGCCGGACGCGAACTCGAGGACCCAGTCGAACAGGAACTTAGGACCCATTGCCTCGCGGGACCAGAACGCGAGCAGGCTCACGGAATAACTTAGCAGGAAGTAGAGCGTTGCCGACAGGACCACGGAAAGCGCAAAGAGCGTCAGGACCGCAGCATCCCGCTGGACCAGGAGATCGGCCCTCAGGAGGAGCAGGAACAGGAGAACCTCCCCCAGTGCGGCCGCCGCATAGAGGCTTCGCTGCGCGAACTCCGCGGCGAAGGTCCGGACCAGATAATTGACCGGTTTGGTGAGATAGGCGGAAAGCATGCCCTCATTGATATCTGACGCTACCTGCCTCGACTGGGCGCCGAAGATGACCGAGCGGAGGACGTTGATCCCGAAGACGTACGTGACCAGTTCGGCCTGCGAGTACCCGGCGAACCGTCCGCTCTTTTTCGTGAGCGCGACCCACACGAAATAGAGCAGCATCATGACCAGGACGCTCCTGAGCCGGGCGAGGAAGAAATTGAACCGGTATTCGAGCTCTTTCTGCCAGCTGACCGTGAAGACGACCCAGTACTTTTTCGCTCCCGCAACCCGCATAGAGAACCGCCTACGATGATATGACACTGATTCTAACATAAATGAGGACCGGACACAGCAAGGCCAGACCTTTCGTACAGCATCGTGTTCCTTCCGGTGCTGTTCTTATTGAGACCATTACCATCGGCGCCTCCGGCCCGTTTGCTCTATGCCCGACTCTCGGCCTGTGCTATAATCCGCCTTCGACATGGTCCTCTCCGCTGCCCCCATATTCCTGAGCGCCTTTCTTCTCTTCCAGGTCCAGCCGATGATCACGAAGATGATCCTTCCGTGGTTCGGCGGGTCTGCTGCGGTCTGGATCACCGCCATGCTTTTCTTCCAGACGGCGCTCCTTGCCGGCTATCTCTACGCGCACTGGTCGGTCAGGAAGCTTTCTCCCCGCTTGCAGGCTGCCGTGCACGCGGCGCTCATCGTGATGAGCCTCTTTTTCCTGCCGCTCGCCCCGGCGATGTCGTGGCGGCCGCAGGGGAGCGAGGAGCCGGTCCTGCGCATCCTGGGGCTTCTCACGGTCTCGATCGGGCTTCCGTACTTCCTGCTTTCCTCGACGAGCCCGCTCATCCAGGCGTGGTACAGCAGGAAGAATCGGGCGGCGCTTCCCTACAAGCTCTTCGGCCTGTCGAACCTGGCCTCGCTCGCTGGTCTTCTGGCCTATCCCTTCCTCGTCGAGACCCATGCAACACTCCGGCAGCAGTCGCTCGGCTGGAGCACGGGCTTCGTCATTTTTGTCGTGCTCTGCCTGGCCGTGGCGATATGGGCACTCCGCGGAACAACGGGCTCAGGAAATGCAGGAACGGCTGTCGGGCCGGTTGATGACGGTCGGCCAACGCTCAACGACCGCATCTGGTGGCTTGCTCTCGGGGCGTGCGCGTCGACGCTATTGCTCTCGGTCACGAACCATCTGACGCAGAACGTGGCGTCTATTCCGTTCCTCTGGGTCCTGCCGCTCGGGCTCTATCTTCTGACCTTCATCATCACCTTCGATCTAGAGGGGCTGTACAGCCGGCGGGTCGCAGTGTGGCTGCTGGGCACGCTGCTCATAGCCATGTCCTATGGCCTGACGCACTGGAACTCGCGGACGCCCCTTGTGCTCGTGATACCGGTCTATGCCCTGGGGCTCTTCGTCGCCTGCTTCTTCTGCCACGGAGAGCTGGTCAAACGCAAGCCGGCGCCCCGGTATCTCACGTCGTTCTACCTGATGCTTTCCGTCGGCGGCGCCGCAGGCGGGGTGCTTGTGGGCCTGCTCGCACCCCGGTTCCTCAGGGGATCCTTCGAACTGCCCATCGCGATGGTCGTCTGCTCAGTACTGATGCTGCTGGTCCTGGACCGTCGAGCATGGAAGATGACGGCGGTGTCTATGGGAGCGGTCGTGCTCATGGTCGGGTATTCCGCCTGGTCCGCGATCTCCTCCTATGCGTTGTCTGCGCGTGCCATGGAGCGGAACTTCTACGGCAGCCTGCGCGTGTATGAATATGATCGGGATACCGCCGACGAGGCGCGGGCGCTGGTGCACGGCATGGTGAACCACGGCATGCAGTTCACGCGGCCGGACCGGAGACGTGAACATATCACCTACTACGGGCCCGGTTCAGGCGTGGCGCTCGCCCTGGAGTCGGTGCGGCGGCCACATGCCCGCGTGGGGATCATCGGTCTTGGAGCCGGATCGCTGGCAGCCTTTGCCCGGCCGGGAGATGTCTATCGGTTCTACGATATCAATCCACTCGTGGAAAAGCTGGCGCGCGCTCAGTTCACCTATCTGGCCGACTGCCAGGGGCGGCCCGAGGTCGTCCTGGGGGATGGACGCCTTGCCCTGGAGCGGGAACCGGAGGGGTCCTTCGATGCCCTTGTCGTTGACGCCTTCTCCGGGGACGCGATTCCCGTGCATCTGCTGACCGCTGAGGCGGTGGATCTCTATTTTCGGCGCCTCCGGCCCGACGGCATCCTCGTGCTCCACATAACGAACACCCACCTTGACCTTGAACCGGTCGTATCGGCCCTGGCCGGCCGCCTGGAAAAGAAGGTTGTTGTCGTGCGCAACGGCGGGGACGAGGAACGGGAGATCTATCCGGCGACTTGGGCGCTTCTTTCATCGCGCCCCCTCAAATCGCCGGCCCTTGTCCAGGCGTCAGAGGAACCAAGGGCGCGCAGGGATCTCCGCATCTGGACCGACGACTACAGCAACCTCTTCCAGATTCTTAAATAGTCGGCAGCGTGCATGAGATCCGCAGGTCTCGGAGAGGATATACTGGGAGGGGCAAACGGGCATGCCAGCAGCATGCCGGCTTGTGCGCGAACGGTTCCTTTGGAAGGGTCCTAGTCCTTGTCCTCCGCCGGCTTGTGCCAGACCAGGAAGGGGCAGAGCTTGCACATATTGAAACCGGGATAGGTTTCGCCGGTGCGGGGATAGGACACTCCGCCGTCCCTGACCGTTCGCTGCAGCATCCAGCGGACCGTGGGTTCCAGCTGTTCTCCCGGCCAGATCCAGTTGATCTCGCCCTGCTCGGTCTTGCCGGCGGTGTAGCTGCCGCTGCACATGGGCGTAATGTTCGGCTTCTTCGTGCGGAACACCGATGCCACGCCGTGGCAGGCAGAGCTGTTCATGGTCATGGTCATCTCGAAGGGGAAGATGTCGTGGGCGGCCGACCAGTCATTCCCCAGGTGGTATGCCTGGAGCACGTCGCTCATGCCGTGGATCACGTCGGGCCTGAAGGAGGCCTCGTGCAGCGGCGCCGTGGCAAAGGCCAGGAGCCCCTTCTCCAGACGCTTCTTGGACCTCACGATCCGTTCCGCCTGCGCCATGTCTTTTGCGTCATCCCGAGACCGATGACGGCGGCGGCAAAGGGAGAGAGCGCGATGCCGACGTTCGGAAGGCCGTAGTAGAGGATGAAGAGCTGGACCAGGAGCGGGGTCCCCCGGTAGATCTCCACGTACGATGTTGCCGCGAAGCGGGCCGGCCCCGTTCCGTAGAGGCGGAGGAACGCCAGAGAGATGCCGAGGGCGATGGCGAGCGACATGGAAAGCACGGAGACGATGACGGTCATTGCCGCGCCCCTGAAGAGGTTCGGCAGGAAGGTGTAGAGAGGCGCCTCCTCGCTCACCGCGCGGAACAGACTCCCCAGGTCCGCCGCGTCGCTGCCCGCCGCGAGCCGATCCTGCGCCCTGTCCCAGAGCCCCCATTTTTCCAGGATCCGCCGGAGCTCTCCGGAGCGGACAAGGTGTTCAAGGATCCTGTCTATCGCCTCCTTGAGTTCGATGTCCTGCTTCCGGAACGCGATCCTGTAATATCCCCCGCCCTCGGGCGGTCCGGCATACTTGAGCCTCTTGTCGGGTTTTCCGTAATAGACGGTGATCGGCGTATCGAGAAAGACGGCGTCGAGCCTGCCCAGAGCAAGGTCCTCGTAGGGCCATGCCGCCGAGTAGGAGCGGATGTCCACGCCGCCGATCTTCTTCAACATATCGTGGGCGACAGCACCCGCGAGGGTCCCCACGGACCTGCCGGGCAGGTCGCGGATGCCCTTGATGCGGTCATCGTCCTTCCTGACCATGAGCTGGAGCGTATAGGCATAGTAGGGCCGGGATATGAGTACGCGGTCCAGGCGCTCCGGGATGATCTCGAGGCCGTTCATTGCCATGTCATAGTCGCCGCGCTCCAGTGCCGGCACCAGACTGTCCCAGGCGGTCTGAACGAGCTTTTGCCGCACCCCCAGTTCCCTGGCGATTGCAGAAACGATGTCAAGCTCAAACCCGATCAGCTTCGACGGGTCTTTGGGGTCAGGAAAGACGTAGGGAGCTCCGCCTTCAGCGTCCGAGCCCCACAGGAGAACGCCTCGTTCCTTGATCTTCTGGACGGGAGAGGGAACAGCTGCGAGGGCATTGAGGGAAAAGCAGCATAGGAACACGCAGAGTAGCGCGGGGATCCTGCGGAGGAACATGGGAAACACTACCATTGAACCGCGAGGGTGTCAAGGCGGGAGGCTGATACATGGCGCTGGAATATCGCTGATACGCTCCCTGTCGGCAGACAACGCATGGGTACCAAAGAGAGTACGGAGAATTCCTTTTTTGGGTCGACTGTCCTCCCAAAGCGGTAATGTCCTATTTCACCAAAGTTAAAATGTCCTATTCACTGTTACAATGCCCAACCAATTCGGGAGGGCAGCGTGACAGAAAAGGACATTATCGTAATGAGCCAAAAGG
>JBAIYC010000463.1:0-8803 GCA_037916085.1 Nitrospirota bacterium
GGCTCGCCCGACCGGTTGCGGCCGACGCCCGCCAGCACGAAGGCGTTGATCCCCGCCACGAGCGCCAGCGACACGACCAGGAAGCGCGTTCTCATGGCCGCGCTCCAGGCGCCGCTGCGCGCAGGCGCTTGAGGACGAGGAGGCAGAGGATGGCCACCAGCCCCACGAGCAGGAAGAAGAGGTACTTCGGGAGCCACTCCCACCACCAGTCGTAGAACTTCGTGTAGAGGAAGATGGTGAAGAAGGTGCTTCCGAGGTTGGTCACGCCCGGCCAGTGCCGCCTGATGCCCATCCAGATGGCGAGGCCAGAGCAGGCGAAACCGAGGATCTGGTAGAGATATTCGATCGTTGTGGCCGGGAGCGCGAGATAGCTCGTCCTCCCCCAGTCGGCGAGGATCAGGGTCGCGATGAACACCTGGAGCAGCCCGAAGATGCGGTAGTACGGCGGGAACTCCTCGTACCTCCCGTGGGGAATGAAGGAGATGCCGAAGAGAACGAGACCGGATGCGATGAAGTTCTCGGGACGCTCGCCGAAGCTCACCCAGTAGCAGCCCGTCCAGGTACCCGTGGTAGCGGCGAGGTAGCCGGTGAGCGCAATGATGCCCGCGACCTGAAGGATGCGGATGCCGTAGGTGTAAGCAAGCAGGAACGCAAAAGCGGACCAGACGAGAAAAGCGTTCTGCGACGGAGTGATGGTGAAGATCTGGCCCAGCATGCTGAGGTCGAGAACGAAGCAGGCGAAGGCCACAAGCCCTGCGAGGGAGGCGAAGTAGAGCGTCTTCTCCTTTCGCGCGGCTAGCTCCACGCCGAGCGTAGCGAGCACCGGAGCCGTCGCCAGGATGGCCACCTGCGCCGTGGTGGTCAGAACTCCCCAGAACCGGTAGAAGAAGAAAAAGACGGCAGCGGAGATGGCCGCGGCGCCAAGGAACGAGATGATGCGAAGCCCCAGGGTGAGCTGCTTCTGGGCGACGGTCGTATCGACATCGAATGAGCCTGCAAGGTCCTGAAGAAGCTTGTCGTGATATGCGGCAACGGAACGCCGCTGTTCCTCCGCGAGGACAAGGATGCGACCCTGCTCGAGCACATCGAGCTCGTCGCGGAAAGCACGGATGCGATCGACGCGCTGCTGAGCATCTTCCTTGCCGGCGGCGATTCGTTCCCCTGCATGGCTAGAACGGGACTGCTCCACTCGCCACCCTCCTCGTTCGACTGCATGGCGGCCCATCTTAGCACAGCACAGGAAAATGTCAACGACGTCGCGACCCCAACGGACATTGCGGAGGAGCGATAGCTTGCTTGGCTTGAACCTTACATTGTGTTCTGCGCCCGCATGCAGTAGGTAATCATTTACATCCCTGTGAGAAACATTACCGTTCTTCTCGACGAGTTCTTTCGAAACAGGTTGATAACTATCATGAAGTGCAGTGGCACTTATTTTGCGACATAGCGCGCCAAGAGGAAATGATTCATATGCCGTCGTATTTTTTGGAACAAGTGCCATGAGTTGACGATCGTCGAGTCGGCAAGGGATCCGAACGCAACCTTTTTTGCTGATAGTTGTCTAGAACGACTGGAGCGAACCTGAGAGGAGGTGACGGATATGGATTGATGGCGTGCCAGTTCATTATTCTTTTCTCGGATCGGCATTTATAGGCATTAGCATATCTGGGACGACACGGACTGGAGGAACGTATAATGTCGAAAATGCATTCGCTCATTTTTGTTGCCGTTATCGCGGCGATATTTCCTGGCATCTCGCTTGCCGACGATACATCCGCTGCTGGCCAGCTCAGGAATGACAACCGGACAGTACATAGGGACGACCGCGCCATAGGCCGGGACAAAAGGGACCTCAAGAGCGACAACCGCGACCTGAGCCAGGATCGCAGGCAGCGCAACTACGATCAGCGAAGAGAGGACAGAGCCGTAAGGAACGGCAACATGCAGGCTGCCGAGAAGTGGGAAAAGCGACGTGAAGGGGAGCAAAGAGAAATAAACAGGGACAAGCGCGATAAAGCTGCCGACAAGTCCCAACTGGCCCAGGATCGGCAGAGCAGACGAAAGGATGTGCGGAAACGCAACAAAGACGCTTCAAAGGTCCACTAAGATTCGGTCCGCAGTCAACGTGCAGAAAGCCCTCCGGAAACCCGGAGGGCTTTCTGCGTGAAAAGCTCATGATGGAGAAGACCCGACCGCACCCCGGACGGCGGCCTGATCACCGGGGCATCGCTAGGGTGCCGCAGTCGCCCCCGGTTCCTTCGCCGGTTCCTTTGCTTGAGAGGCCGGACGCTCCTCCTTCTTCTCTGCCGCCGGCTTGCTCTCGGGTTCCTGTTTCACGAGGTCGCGCGTTTTCTTTGCATCGGGGATGAGCGAGCTGTTCGGATACTGCCGCATGAACTCTTCCAGCTCCCGGACCGCGCCGGCCTTGTCGCCCTTCGATGCGAGGTCGACCCCCTCCTGGAACTCCTTGAGCTCGTCTTCCGTCACATTCTCCTCGACGGTCTTGCCCTTCCAGTACAGCTTGACCTGCTGGTCCTCCTTGGCGCCCCGCACGCCCGCCACGCCCGTGCTCGAGGACAGGGATTTCTTCGGAACGATGGATTCGATCTTCCGTTGCATGCTCTTCAGCCATTCCGACATCGTGGGGCCCTGCTTCCTCTCCTGGCCGTCTTCTGCCGCAGATGCCGTCATCGCGACCAGAAAGAGCAGGACGCTCAGTGTCGCCAGCTTCCTCATCATACGACCTCCTCCGCGCAGTCCTGTGAGGGACTGTGCGCTCCCTTGTTCCTTATTTCACGACTCCAAGCCTCGCTGCAAGGTCGCCGTAGGTCCGGACCACCCGGGGATCGATCGCTGCCGCCTCCTGGAGCACCTTCTTTGCCTCGTCCTTCCTGCCCATCTGCAGGAGGACCCGCGACAGGTTCGCCATGGTCCCTGTGTCCCCCGGCGAGGACTTGAGCGATGCCTCATAAGCGGTCCGGGCATCTTCGAGTCGTTCCCGATAGAAATTGATGTTCCCGATGTTGTTGAGTGCCACAGCATTATCCTTGTCCACGGCCAGGACCTTCTGGAACTGCTCCAGGGACTCGGTATAGGCTCCGTTCTCGCCGTAAAGGATGCCGAGCTGCGTCAGCGCGGCAACGTCGTTCGGCTTCGTCTTGAGCGTCTCCCGATACTTTATCGACAGATGGTCGAGGCGCTTCCTTTCCAGGGCCTCCAGCTCGTCCTTATATTTCGCTTCGATCTCGGTGCGCGATACCCGGACGGCCCTGCCGCTGTCAGGCGGGAGCGTGACCGGCTTGAAGCGCTCCCAGGCCTTCTGCGTATTGACGATGTCCGTCTTCCGCTTCACCGACCAGTCGCGGAACTCTTCGGCGCCCTTCTGCCAGGCCCGCGTGAAGGACGCGCCGACCATGGTCATCTCCACGGGGAGCCACACCGTCCCTTCGGAGACCACCAGCAGTTCGTCAGGGAAGCCGAGCGTGGCCTTGTCCTTCTCGGCCACGCCCGTATTGATCATGACGAACACATGGCCCGGCACGTCAACGAAGGCCGTGCCGATGCCCACGTTCTCCATGGCCGCGGCGAAAAGGACCGACAGGTCGTCACAGTCGCCGCTCTTCCGTGCCAGCGTGTCGCGGGGATACTGGATATAATCCACCGCCGAGGCATTCTCGGAGAATTCCGCAAAGGGGCTTGTGGGATCGACGATGTACTTCAGCCCCAGCACCCCCAGAGCATCATAGACCGCCCGCGCGTAGACGATGGACGAATGCAGGTTCGGGTAGGCGTCCACGTACTGCTGGACAACGGAGCGGGTGAAGTCGGCCACCGGCGTATCCTTGTAGGTCACGAATGCGCCGAGCTTCGCCTTCTGGTCCCAGACCATGGCGTGCCGCTCATAGAGCGTCACCGGGAAACTGCGGGTCACCTTTCGCGCCTCGCCGGCGATGTAATAGGTCAGTGCGAACTCGCTCTGGAGCGGGGTGTTCTCCGTCACCTCAAGGATGCGGTTGCTGAACACGGGCTTGAGGAGGATCTCCATCTCCTGATTCGCCGGGACCGATTCGAGCTCGATCTCCCAAGGATAGTCCATCATCTCGCGGACGGAAAAGCTGAGCTTGACCTTCGTGTAGGGGATCTCCGTGTTGTTCCGGATCACGACCTTGCCAAGGGCGTGAGACTCGTAGTACTTGTAGGCCGAAGCGAAGATCTCACCGACCTCGATCCTCCCGATCTCGAGAGGCGGGGCCGTGAGAATTGCCTTGGGCGTCTGGGCGAAGACGATCTCGCTCGGCGTGCTCTCGTCGTTCTCCCTGCCCACGGCGGTGACCTGGTAATAATAGATCGTCTCGTCGGCAAGCTGGCTGTCGATGAAGATGGTGCGGTCCACCTTGCCCACGGGCTCGAAGCCCGCGGAGGGCTGCTTGGAACGGTACACGCGGTAATGGCCTAGGTAGGGCTCGGTGTTCGGGAGCCAGGACAGGGTGACCTGCTTCTCCAGGGCATCGATGCGCACCTTTTTCGGCGTGGCGGGAATGAGCTTGGGCGTCACCGCCGTAGCCGCCGCGGACAGGGCGCTCTCGTTTCCTTCGCGTGCAACGCTGCTTATGCGGTAGGTATAGGACCGTCCGCTCGGCAGCCCGCGGTCGATATAGAAGGGATCGAACGTTGCGGCAAGGAACGTGAACGCGCCGTCCGGAGCATCAGCGCGGTATACCTTGTACTGGTCATGGTACGTCTCGCCGTTCGGTTTCCAGTTCACCTGGATCTCATTCATCTTCGCGTAGGCAGTGGACTCCGGCGGCACGGCCGGCGTGTGGCGGAGGCCAAAGGCCTGCACGCGCCCGTTTCCCCGGTCGCCCACGTAGAGCCGGATGCCCCCTTCGAGGGCCATCCCTGCGGGGTCCCGGAACTCGCCGGGCCCCCTCCCCTCGCTCCCAAAGAGCCGCACGAAGTTCCCCTTGTTGTCGAAGACCTGGACACGGGCGTTGCCGGCGTCGAGCACATAGACCTCGCCGTCCGGCGTCACCGCTATGCCGTCCGGGTCCGCCAGCTCGCCGGGCTGCTTCCCTTCCTTGCCCGCCGCCCAGAGCAGATTGCCGCTGTTGTCGAAGCGCGAGATGCGGTTATTCCCGCGGTCCACGACGTAGATGCTCTCCGACGAATCCACGGCGACCCCGACGGGCTCGCTGAACTGGCCGTCCTGCTTCCCGGGTCTCCCGAAGGCCCCCAGGAACACTCCCTTGGCGCTCAGCACCTGGATGCGGCGGTTCCCCGTATCGGCCACGACGATGTTGCCCTTGGCGCTTACAGCAACGCCGGACGGCGACTTGAACTCGCCGTCGGCGGAACCGTTCCTGCCGATGATCTGCAGAAGGGTCCCCTCGCTGTTGAACTTCTGGAGCCGGTCGTTGGACGTGTCGGCGACCCAGATGTTCCCGCTGTTGTCCGCGGCCAGCCCCCGGGGATTCTTGAGCATGCCCGGTTCGCTGCCTCGCGCGCCGATCTTCCTGCCGCTGGCCACGCCGGCCGTCACCACGCTGTCGCCTACGAGGCCCCGCAGCCTGCTGTCCGCCGCGAGCGCTGCGACCTTCACCGGAAGTTCCTTCAGGAAGGTCACGGAAGGCAGCGGGGAAACCAGCTCCATTGGCCGGCCATCCAGCTCGCCCTGGAATACCTGGAGCGTGTTCTTGTCGCTGTCGAGGATATAGATCCGGCCCTCGCGGTCGACCTTGAGCCCCGCAGGCTTTTTGAACTGGCCCGGCCCGACCCCCTCCGATCCCAGCGTGCCTAGGAGCTTGTTCTGAGGATCGAACTTCTTGATCTTGGCGCTGCCGGTGTCGGCAATGTAGATATTGCCCCGGTCGTCGACGGCGATGCCCCGGGGCCCGTTGAAATCGTCGATCCCCCTGCCGCTGCCGCCGAAGGCGGCCACCTGCTTGCCGGCGGGATCGAAGATCCGGACGCGGTTGGACTCACGGTCCAGGACATAGAGACGGTTCCGCAGGTCCAGTGCAACGTCTACGGGCGCTTTCATATCGTCCTTCTGGGTGCCCTTGACCGAGATCTGTCCCATGTAGATGCCGTCCGAGCTCAGGACCTGGACGCGGCTGTTGCCGGTATCGGCAACGTAGAGGAGCCCGCGGCCGGCCGCGATGCCGGTAGGCGAACTGAACTCTTTCGGCCCCGAACCCCTGGAGCCGAAGCTCTGCACGAACTTGCCTTGGCTGTCAAAGACCTGGACGCGTCCGTTCCCCGTATCGGCGACATAGACCAGGTTCGAACCGTCAACGGCGATGCCCGCGGGCGAGCGGAACTGCCCGTTCTCACCACCCCTCGTTCCCCAGGTTCGCTCGATCTTCCCTTCCCGATCGTAGACCACGATGCGATGATTGGCGGTGTCGGCGACAAAGATATGGTCGCCGGACAGGGCGACAGCACGGGGCTCGGACAGGTCCCGCTGGGAAGGCTTCTTTGTCGTATCTCCGAACTCCTGGAGAAATTCGAACTGCTGGTAGGCCTCCGCATGCGGGAGGAAAAGAAAAAAGACGAGGACGGGATTTATTGCGAAGCCGGCGATGCGGCGAAGAGTGTTCATGGATTACCTCCGGAACAGAGCGGCAAAGAAGCCTCAATGGCCGGCATTATAGCACAGCGGAAAGCCGTAACCAAGAAGAAAAGTATTGACAAGATTTACTAGAATGCCCGCATCGACGGGCGGATGCGGCACGCCGGCATAATCCGTTTGACTTTTCCGGGGCCATCATGTACTTTTCTCCTGTCAGGAGATGCATGTGAAACAGCAGACCGCGAACAATATCCACGCGCTATTCACGGGGACGGCACTGTTCATTCTGTTCCTCGTTCCGGCCCCGGCCAGCGCCGTCCAGATAAGCGTCGCCCCCAACAATCCATCATGCAGCTCCAATTCCAGTCCCCCCTGTTTCACGACCATATCCGCAGCGGTCGCAAACGCCAACGTGGGCGACAGCATCCTGGTGGAGCCGGGTACCTACACGGAGCGGATCACGCTCCCCGGCCCCAATACCATCGCGTCGATCGCCGGACGGGTCACCGCCGCAACGATCCTGACCGGTGGCGGCTCCGGAACGATCATCATGGCGAATCAGAACTCCAATACGATCATCAAGAACTTCACGTTCACGAACGCTGTTCAAGGCATCCAGATCGCAAACGGCGCTGCCCTGACCGTGTCCGGGAACGTTTTCCAGAACATCACCGATTCCGCGGTCTTTGTCGATGATCCTTCCTCTACCATCCTGAATAATTCGTTCCGGAGCAACACTACCGCGATTTCAAGCAGCGCGAA
This sequence comes from Nitrospirota bacterium, assembly GCA_037916085.1. Lineage (GTDB taxonomy): Bacteria > Nitrospirota > UBA9217 > UBA9217 > UBA9217 > JAKAHZ01. Next base: position 7,334 of record JBAIYC010000463.1, read on the forward strand.
TCTCGTCATCAAGAACAACATCTTCTCCGGCAACACGAACGCCTTGCTGCCGCGCCTCTCACTGGTCCCTACCCTGGTGTCCTACTGCGATTTTCACAACAATGCCAATAACGGCATAACGGTCGATCCATCCTCAACGACGTCCACCAACATCCCGAATGCGAACCAGCCCTCGACGGACCCCCTTTTCGTGAACCCGAACACCAATCCTCCCGGGCTCGACCTGCATCTCCAGGCCGGGTCGCCGTGCATCAATACCGGCTCGGACGTGAACGCGGTGCCGCCAAGCTCCACGAACAAGGATATTGGCGCGTACGGCGGCGGCAGTATGGACAACGTGCCGTCCTCCGTCACGAGTTTAACCACCTCGCTCACCGGCACGTCGTCAGTCTCGCTCTCCTGGTCGCAGAACCTCGACTACAATGTACAGGGCTACCGGATCTACTACGGCAACACGTCGGGGCAGTACACCGGGACCGATGCCGTGGACTCTCTTGGGAATCCCCTGCCGTCGCCCATCGACGCAAAGAACGTGACAAGCTTCGTGATCAGCGGACTCACCACGACGGTCTCGGCCCCCACAAGCGCTCCTGCCATCCTATCGGTAGAGCCCAGTAACGAGCGCCTTCTCGTATCATGGACCGCGGTCCCCGGCTCCACGAGCTACAATATTACCTACCAGGAAATATTCCCGTCCACCGGGCCCGTGCTGCAGGTCAATACCGGCGGGAATGTACAGAGCTATGCACTTACCGGCCTGACAAACGGCGTATGGTATGTCATTCAGGTATCGGCCGTTGCCCAGTCAGCGCATTATTTCGCCGTTACATCATACTATCAATTGAGCGGAGCTTCACCGGGACTGGCGTGGGAAAGCGCCTATTCCCCCGAACAGGCGATCTTCATCGGCGCCGCCCAGGAGGGTCCGCAGTCCAGCCAAGTCCAGGGAGCCCCTGATGAGATCATCCCTGCGCCCAATCTGATGAAGAAATCGGGCTGTTTCATCGCCACGGCGGCATACGATTCCGCCGATGCTCCAGCCGTCCGGACCCTCCGGAACTTCCGCGACCGCTATCTTGTCTCGAACGCCGCGGGACGCGCGTTCGTCCGGTGGTATTACCGCATATCGCCGGGCCTGGCGGCCCGGCTGAACGCGCATCCGGCGCTCAAACCCTTTGTCCGAATTGCCCTCCAGCCTTTGGTGGCGCTGGCATACCTGACAACCGGTGCGCCGCCTGCTCTCGCGGCCCTGCTGTCCGCCGCTCTGGCCGCTGCGGCCCTCCTTGTTCTGCGCCGCAGACGCGCCGCCATTCATCACGCCCCTGAGGACCGTGCCGCATGAACCTGCTCACAAAATTCGCCCTCATCGCCCTGTTCCTTGCACTGCCTGCTTCGGCCATCGCGGCCGCACCCGATGAGGAACAGCCGCGCTGGTCCGTCGAGGTCAAGTACGGGCTCTTTTATCCTGAT